>CACZSV010000038.1 GCA_902783925.1 uncultured Coriobacteriaceae bacterium | reverse complement strand
TGCGGTTCTCCTTTCGAAGTGACATAGCCATCACCGCACGCGCCTGATGCGCAAGGCACCCGCCAGAGGCCACCTGACGGGTGCCGTTTTTGTCTGAATGCCATCCGCAAATCATCCGCAAATGTAACCAGAGTTACTTGTTTTCACTTTACCCTACTTGATGCAGACACAAACGCATTTGCGGGTAGTTTTACCTACTTTGACCTGCGGTTTTGGCATTCGCAACGTGGGGGCCGAGGGTTCGAATCCCTTCATCTCCACCACGAAAAGACCAGGTCAGGGTATATTTGCCCTGACCTGTTTTATTGTCTGGTGATGGATCAAAAAAATCGAATTTCTGACGAAAACTGAAGTATTGGCCCATGCACTTGGCAATTATTTTGAATTACTGACGATTTATGTCCGGGCATTGGAAATAGAAGCTGTTCTCGAAACATAAATGCCCAGCTAGACGAAGGGCGATGTATGTAAATCCATTGGATGGGCTCTGAAAAACGTCAGTAATTCAAAAAAATTGCCAAATGATACGTGGAATTGCGAAAAATCGTCAGTAAATCGAAAAAACTGACACTAGAAGTCTATGACTGATGGCGGCGTCTGTTCGAGGTGTTTGAGGTGCCAATGCTCTGATAATCTAGGTTATGGACACTAATGTGCGATAGCGCTGTCTCAAGATAGCAACACGTTTGTCCTGTAATCCAATCTTCTTCTATAGCCATTTGCGCCGTCTAAAGTAGACAAAGCAGCCGATTGCAATCGCAGCACAGACAGCGATGACAATCGGGTATCCCCACGGCCAATCAAGTTCCGGCATGTGCGTGAAATTCATGCCGTACCATCCCACTATGAGCGTGAGCGGGGCAAAGATGGCCGTCACGACGGTGAGTACGGTCATGATGTGGTTCTGCTGGATATCGAGATGCATTTTATAGAGGTCGCGCACCTGCAGGGCCTGATCCCGGAGCGTCTTAGCCTGGTCTCGCATCTTATCGAGACGGCTATAGGCTATGCGGAAGTAACGCAGGTCGCTTTTCGAGAAGAACCTGTTCTCGTTTTCCTCGAGAACTTGAACAAGGTCCATCAGGTGGTTGTAATGGTCATCGAGGTCGCGCAGCTCGTTACGCATCTCGTTGATGCGCTCCGAAGTGTTCTGCGCGGCGTCAGCCATGATCGCATCTTCCATTTGGTCAAGCTCATGTTCGTAGTCGCGCAAAAGCTTGGTGTCGTTTTTCACAATCTGCGCGATGAAGTCCATGAGAAAACGTGAAAGGCATGGATTCTTCCAACGTTTTGATAGGGCAAGATCTGCGACGATATCCTGTGCCGCTTCGCTCGAATCGATGAACACGATGCCTTTTTCGTCCAGGGCAAACTCAAAGCACGCTTCTGGCTTGTCGAGGTCGGCGCGGTTTGGGATGAAGAAGGTGCCCGTGATCGAGTCGTAGTTGGCTTCTGCCTGGGTGTCGAAGTTGGTGTCTACATCAGGTTCGAAATCGATTCCCATGTCGAAGGACTGTTCCCGCTGCGTCCACTCGCTCGGCGTGAGAATGGCAACGAATTGGGATGTGCCCGCTAAGGCTTCTTCCCGCGTGCATTCTTCGAGTCTTTCGTCAATGAGATAATACATGGCAATTCCTCGTATGATCTTCGAAGCCTCAGGGCGCTCAATCAATAACTCTAGCATAGTGGGGGCGGGATCGAGGTTGCTTACATGTCATGGGAGGAGCGAGTTTGCAGGGTCTCGTGGTGGGTTGCGGCACGACGCGAGATTCTTCGACTCGCGCTGCGCACTTGCTCAGAATGACAGAGAGCCTGGACAGCTGGCGTGTGGGGGCGTATTTGCAATTGCGCGATACCAATGGCGGTGCCGTGTTCATGTATTGCTGCTTGACTAGTCAACAGGAAGAATTTAAAACAGGATAATGAGAAATAGTGTTAACTCGTTTACAATTGTCGCAATTGGGTGATTGCCACTCGTCGCTTGTTTTGGGGAGATATGCAATGAGCACTACGCTTGGCCAATTGGGCAATGGTGAAGATGTCCGCATCGAGGATCTGCAACCTCATTATCGCGAGATGTCGCCCGAAGACCGTACATCATGGTTTTTGTCTGAGATGCTCATCTCGCTCAATGACGAGCAGGGCTTTAGCGTTGCTATGAACAGCATGCTCAGAATGCTGTCCACGGTCATCCATACAGATTGGCTCGCCGTCTTTGAATGTGCCGAAGCCTACACCGAAGTGGTTTCAGAAAGATGCAGTGCACATATGCATCCAATGCTGGGGCAGAAATTCGATACTCTAAATGGACCAGTGCTCAATAGATTGTTCAGCCACATCGGCGAAAAACCGATGGCTTTTGTTCCCGATGTGGCGCTTATGCAGAGAATCAGCCCGGCTCTTCACGAATGGTTTGTCTCAACGGGCATCACGAGCTTTATGGCCGCTCCGTTCTACAATGACGGACAGGTCGTTGGGTTCCTCGGTGCCTATAATTACCGTATCGACGAGACTGTCGATTTGGGCAGGATTTTCAAGGCGGTATCTTCGTTTGTTGGAGCCCGCATCGAAAACCAGCGCCTCATAAAGACACTTGAATGGGCTAGCAATCACGATGCCCTTACCGGCTTGTATAACCGTCGCGGTTCTATGCAAATTCTCAGGCGCTTCGAGTCTGAAACTCCCGAAGATACATGTGCGCTCATTCTCATCGACCTCGATGACTTCAAGCGGATAAACGATCTTTATGGTCACGCCGTGGGAGATGATGCGCTGAGGGCCGTCGCAAAGACCTTGGAAAACGTGTTCGGAACAGATGCACTCGTTTGCCGAAGCGGCGGAGACGAGTTCCTCGCGGCGCTTATGGGCGAAAATGCCCTTGCGGTAAGCGATTATGTCGAGAAACTGTCGCAAGTCCCATTGGAATATGAGTTTAAGGATATGACGCGCAGAATGACGATCTCGATTGGGTATGCGTGCTATCCCGAGCAAGCGAGCAACATAAACGATCTGTATGCCAAAGCGGACGCAGCCCTCTACGACGTCAAACTTGCCGGCAAAGCGGGGTATGGAAAATATAGACCCGATGCGGATAGCCGGTATCGATCCTTGCTCGGGTTCACAGCCCGCGATGTTGCCGAGCATCTCCCGTATTCCCTGATAATCCACAAGGCAGACGAACCAAGTTCTCTTTTGTATGCGAGCGCTTCGTCTGTGGAGCTCTTGGAGTGCGAGAATATGTACGAGCTGATGCAGCTCACGAACGGTGCCTTTTCTGAGCTTGTGCCCGATGAAGACGTCGAGATTGTCCGCAAGCGCTATATAAAACACGCTCTATCTGAAGGTTCGAACAGGGATCTCACTTTCGATTATCGAATGCGTGCCAAAACGGGCACTATCAAGGAAGTTCATGCGCTTTCACGGCTCATCGACATTCCAGATACTGGCCTTGTCTTCTACACCTTTATTACACCGGTAGATAAGTAGAACCGTGGCCCTGCTTCCCGTTTGAATGGAATCATATGAAGAAATATAGCGCTGGTCAGATTGCTGGCTTTGTCGTTCCGTCTGTTATCGGCATCCTTTTGTTCATGATTCCCGTGAACTATGATGGGAGCTGGACGATCATCATCAAGATCGTTGCAGACATGATTAGCGGCGTGCTGGGCGATTTTCTGCCGCTGTTATGTGTTGTCATCGTTACGGCTTCGGCGTCACTTGGCCTGGCCTCTCTCGGATCGCCATCGTTTATCACATCGTATCCCATTGTTGAAAAGACGTTCACCACGACGCCTGTGTGGGCAATTATTCGCGTGATCGGCGCCGTGTTTATTTGGCTTGTGATCCTTGGCGTCGATGCTGAAGGCAACAGCATCATCTCGATGATTACTTCTCCCGATACGGGTGGGTTTGTGTTGTCCGACCTGTTGACCGTGCTCGTCGTCATATTCTTTTTGGCGGGACTGCTCTTGCCCCTGCTTCTCGACTTTGGCCTGCTCGAGTTTATCGGCGCGCTTTTTACCAAGGTCATGCGCCCGCTCTTCAAGATTCCCGGACGTGCGGCAGTCGACTGCATCACTTCGTGGATTGGTGATGGCACGCTCGGTGTTATGCTCACGGCCAACCAATACGAGGGAGGCTATTATTCCGCACGCGAAGCTTCGATTGTCTCCACGACGTTTTCGGCAGTGTCCATCACGTTTTCGATTGTCGTTTTGGCCCAGGTCGGGCTGATGGATTACTTTGGCCTCTACTACCTGCTCATCTGTCTGGTCGGCATTGTGTGCGCCGTCATTCTGCCGCGTATCCCACCGCTGAGCTTGAAGAAGGATACCTACCTTGTCGAAGGGCGTGCGATGGCAGAGGACCTGCCGGAAGGATACACGTCTTCGACGCAGTACGGCCTGGCGCTTGCAGTGAAGCGCGTTGACGAGCATCGCGGCATCGGGCAGTTCTTCGAAAACGGCATCAAGAACGCAGCCGGCATGTGGTTTGGCGTGCTGCCCGTGGTCATGTGCATCGGAACTTTGGCGTTGGTGCTTGCAACGTACACGCCCGTTTTCGATATTCTGGGCACGCCGTTTATGCCGCTGCTGAGCCTGCTGCAGGTTCCAGATGCCGAGATGGTTTCGAAAACCATGGTCGTCGGTTTTACCGACATGTTCACGCCGTCGGTTATTGCCGCGGCAACCATCACCAATCCGGCGGCTCTGTTCATCGTGGCGGTAATATCCGTAACGCAGCTCATTTACCTCTCGGAGGTTGGCGGTTTGATTCTTGGCTCGAAGATTCCCGTGAATATCATCGAGCTCTTTGTGCTGTTTCTCGAGCGCACGATTATCAGCTTGCTTATTGTGGCGCCGGCCGCGCTGCTTATCTTTAGCTGAAAAGTGTCCTGACGATTCACTCGTTCGGGTGGGCTACGTGGGGGCGGCCTTTCCGTATCCGACGGCTGCCGCGCGGGCTGAATGAAGTCCGCCCTGCGTAAACGCCCCTACGCGAATTCCCCATGCGAATACCCTACGCAAAATGAAAGACTTGCTATGATGGAACGGTACGTTTGGAGAGAAAAGGGGGATACCACATGGCAAGATACAATAAGATATTCGCCGCGCTCGATGGCGGCGAGACACAGGAAGCCGTTGTGCGGCGTGCTCTTTCGATTGCTCACGACAACAATTCCCAAGTGCTCTTTGGCTACGTAATCGATGTGACGCGCTTTGCGACGGCCGGTGTAGGCGAAGAAGACATGGAAGAGACAAACAAGCGCTTGCTGCACGAAAAGCTCGAGCGCTACCTCATCCGTTCCGAGAAAGACGAATGCATACCCAGCGTTGAACTCCGGGTGAAAAGTGGGAGCGTCGATGAGGTCCTTTTACACGAATTCATAAAGTCGTTCGAACCTGACCTTGTCATTTGCGGCGTGCGTGGCTTATCCGATTTTAAGTATGCGCTTGTGGGGAGCGTGTCGACCAATCTTGTACGCCATGCCAATTGCGATGTGCTTGTTGTGCGCCCCGAGGCAATCGAAGACGTCGATCTGAGCGAATACGAATAATGCGCCGCTGCTGATCCGGTGGCGCTTGTTGCATAATTCGTCGCTCGTTATACTGCTGTCTGCAAGCGGCGGTTTTCTGCCGATAGAGGCTCGATAACGGGAAAGATTACCGTATGAGCAAAGCCAAGACAAAGCCCAAGACCAAGCCCAAGATCCTGCGCTGGAAGGGTGTCCTCGCCGAGGGTAAGGGCACGGTTCGAATCATGGTCGCGATAATGCTGCTCGTTTCGAGTGTGGCACTCGCGTTTACGCAGCTCGGCTTTGTGGCGCTTGGCGGTACTGACGAGCCCATTGCCTACGCCATCGTGCTCCTTTTGCCTGTCGCGTTTGGCGCACTATTGCTTGGAACTTTCTGGGGAACTGGAATCGGGCTTTTCACCGGATTGGTGCTGTTTGCGCATGCAAGCATAATGCCGCTCGATTATTACGAGCTGCTGTTTATCACCCCGTTTTCCTCGATCGTGATGTTTGCTGTGGCGGGTCTGCTCTCAGGGCTGCTCTTTGCCTTTGTCTTGCGCAATGATCCGCGCGGTATAAAGCGTGTGATGTATATCGTCATTGTCTGCACGGTTATTTCGCTGCTCTACAGTACCGTTTTCGCGTTGAGCGTACTTGCCCAACTCGTTGTTGATGCTGCTCAGACCTACGGGCAGTCTCTATCGGAAGACGAGCTTGCTGATTTGCGTACCCGCGCACTCAAAACGGTGTTTGGAATGGGCAGCGTGAGCATCCAGGCCTTGATCGATGCAATTCTCACGTCGCTTGTCTGCTGCATTGGTGATGCTGTGGCGCGCTGTGCCCTCGAGCGTCGCAAGGAAGCTGGCCTGCGCGCCACCTTTGGTGCATGGCTTGCCGCTGTTGTGTTCATAGCGTTTATGATCATTTCCACCGCGGGCTTTGCAGAAATAACTGGAGCGGCAATATCAAACGCCGAAAAGAGCATGCAAGGCGACATCGAGTACATTCTTATCCAGTTGGAAAGCGCCGATGAACGAAATAAGGCCTTTACAGAGGTCATTCAAGATACAGGAAAGGACCTCTCAACCCTCGACACTGCGACTCTCGAGAAACTCGCAGGCGCACTCAAAAGCGAGAATATTTTGTCTGGCTATTCAGAGGATGAAGACGGGACCGTCTTTGTTCTCATGCTCGATTACGTGTATATGACCGATTCCAACGACTTCCGCGATGTCACCAAGTTAAGTGAGGCGTTTGACGGTGATGTCATTAATGTCATCGATACGAGCAAGAAAACAGGAACTATTCAGCGCGTTGTGTACGGCACGGAAAGAACAACTGAAAGCACGGGAGGCGACTCGGAAGATCTTTACGTTCCCACCGAGATTGGGTATTTGGTTGCCAAGGAGCGCAACGATTACACCGTCATCATGGTGCGACCTTCATCGATGATTTTTGCGGAGCGGTCTGCGACTATGGCATGGGTCACTGTGTCATCGTTCGTTTTGCTTTTCGTGGTCTTTGCGCTTGTCTGGCGATTGCTCGATCGTGTTGTCGCGCGCCGAATTGACGAGACGAACAAAACGCTTAAGCGGATTACCCAAGGCGAGCTGGACCAGCGCATCAGTTCCGAGGGGACCCGTGAGTTCCGCTCGCTTTCGAGCGGCATCAACCAGACAGTGGATACGCTAAAAGGCTGGATTTCCGAAGCAGAAACGCGCATGGATAGTGAGCTTGCCGCTGCAAAGTCGATACAAGAAGCATCGCTTCCGCGTATTTTCCCGCCGTATCCCAATATCCAGCATTTCGATATATACGCTTCCATGAAAGCTGCTCGTGAGGTGGGTGGTGATTTCTACGACTTCTTTTTCGTCGGCGACGATCACACCAATGATGCTGGCAAGCTCTGCTTTGTCATGGCCGATGTGTCTGGCAAAGGTGTGCCTGCGGCCCTCTTCATGATGAAGGCGATGGCCGAGATACGCGATTACCTCGGGAGTGGCATGGAGGTAGGCGAGGCAATCGAAAACGCGAATCATCAGCTTTGCGAGGGAAACAATGCGGGCATGTTTGTCACGGCGTGGGCGGGCGTGCTTGATTATGCAAGTGGTCACGTGGAATACGTTAACGCTGGGCATAACCCGCCGCTTCTTTGGCAGTATCAAAGGGGCTGGCGTTGGCTGGAGGAGAAATCGGGCTTGCCGCTCGGCCTTTTCGATGGCCTTCCCTACGAGGCGTTTTCCGTCGAATGCACCGTGGGCGACACTTTCTTGCTCTACACCGATGGTGTAACGGAGGCCATGAATCCAGGCGATGAGCTCTATGGCGAAGATCGCCTTATGGCTTTGGTAAATGAAAACTTTACGCTGCATCCGCGCGCCCTTTTGGATTGCCTGCGACGAGATGTGGGACAATTCGTCGACGGAGCTCAGCAATCTGATGATATAACCATGTTGGCGCTCGAGTATGGCGTGCCGCCCGAGCTCACCTCGTCCATAACGGTAGCGGCAGATGTTAACGAACTCCCGCGTGTCAACGAGTTCATCCATACCGAGCTCAACAGACGTCTGTGCCCTGCACGTGTGCAAGGACAGCTTGATATCGCCGTCGAGGAGCTCTTTGTCAATGTGGCTCATTACGCATATCCCGATGCGACACCGGAACACCCGGGCACAGTTCGCGTGAGCTATACCTACAGCGCCGATCCGCCGTCCATTACCGTCGATATCGTCGACGATGGCGTCCCGTATAATCCGCTCGAGAAGCCCGATGCCGTGACTCCCGACGATATCGCCGATGTTCCCATTGGGGGCCTCGGCATACTGATGGCCAAGCGCAGCGTCGACGAGATGAAGTATGAGAGAGCGGGCTCATCGAATATCGTGAGCATACTCAAGAAATGGTAAACGCATGTGAAGCCGAGTCTTGCGATACTAAAGCGCGATATTCTCGCGCTCGTCAAAAACCCCGTCGCACTTCTTGTGGTGGGCGCGCTACTTGTGCTGCCAGGTCTGTACGCATGGTATTGCATCGTTGCGAATTGGGATCCGTATTCGAATACGGGCTCAATGCCCGTTGCCATCGTCAATCATGACCGTGGTGCCAAAAGCGAGTTCGCCGGCAGCGTGAATGTCGGTGCGATGGTCACCGAAAAGCTCAAGGACAACGATTCCATCGACTGGAAGTTCTACGAAAGCGAAGATGAGGCGCTGCACGATACCAGGTTCGGCATTGTCTACGCGACGCTCGTGCTTCCCGAAGACTTGAGCGAGAACCTCGTCGGCATATTCAACGGGTCTTCCAAAAAGCCGACCGTGTATTACTATCCCAACGAAAAATACAATGCCGTTGCAACAAAGGTCACCGATTCTGCAGCTCATACCCTTGTCGAGCAGATAAACCAGAATTTTTCCTCGACGGTGAACCAGAAAGTCCTGCAAAAGGCGCAGGATCTTTCGAACGCAGTCGAACAGCGGGCAGGAGAGGTAAACAAGTCTGCTCTAGCCGAAATCAGAGAAATTCAAGCCGATTTGGATAAGCTCATTGCATCGCTCGATGATGCATCGACGTCAATCGATGGATGGCGTAACGCTTCGGATGGCGCGAAAACGGCGCTGGGGGTGGCAAGCGAACAGCTCCCCGCAATCTCGACAGAGCTCGAGAGGGGGTCTACCCAGATTGATTCGCTGCGAGTGCAAACGAGCGACTTTGTCTCGAAGCTCTCCTCCTCGATCCTCGGGTCGGCTTCGACGCTCGCCCGCATCTCTGCGCAATCTTCGAGCACGCTTGCGCAAACGGTGCAGGATCTTGCGGGAATACAGGCACGCCTCGAGGCAATCGAGCAGGAAGGCAGCTCGAGCTCGAGCGTTGAATTGCGGCTTGCGGCGTTTTCGCTTGACCTCACCACGGCCATCATACGAGGTGTCGTCGAGCCCGTTGATACACGTGTTGCCGAAATAGACGGCAGAGTGCAGGAAATGTCGCAGAATATCTCGACCTCCACAAGCCAGGTTTCCAACGAGGTCCTGCCGCAGCTCGATTCCGGTACATACAGCCTTGCCACCGCCTTTTCCAAGCTGTCTGGTGCCATCAAGCAGTTCGAACCCCAGATCAACGCCCTGCAGGATGTGCTTGCGCAAACGGATTCCGCTCTCTACGACGCAAAGGGGGCTATTGCCGATGCAAAGGCTCTGTTGAACTCTGTGAGTTCCAACCTCAAGGGGACGATTACCGACATCGGTGCCATTGGCAATGCGCTGCAGGTTGAACGTCTCGCAGAATTGCTCGATGCAAATCCGGAAAACGTGGGAACTTTCATATCGTCACCAGTGAATATGGTGGAAGAAAAGGTTTTTCCCGTTTCTAACTATGGTACGGGTGTCGCGCCATTCTATACAAATCTGGCGTTGTGGATTGGCTGCTTCATTCTCGCATCGCTTTTGAAAGTCGAAGTCAATGCATCGGGGCTCGGTACGACAACCGCACGTCAGCGATACTTTGGCCGCTGGCTCCTCTTTATCATTCTGTCTCTTTTGCAATCGCAGGTCATCTGCGGTGTGGATATTTTGCTTGGAATCGATTGCGCCCACCCTGCTTTGTTTATGCTTGCAGGCGCCGTTTGCTCCTTTGCGTACATGAACGTGATTTTTGCGCTGGTCAAGACCTTCCGCAATATAGGAAAGACGCTCTGTATTCTTCTTCTCATTATGCAGGTGCCTGGTTCTTCTGGCATGTATCCCATTCAGATGATGCCCGATTTCTTCCAATTTATTCACCCCGCGCTGCCCTTTACGTACGGTATTGACGCGATGCGCGAAGCGCTATGCGGCATGTATGGGATGCGCTACCTGGGCGATCTTGCGACCTTGCTGCTCGTTGTCCCTGTATCGCTTGCGCTTGGCCTGCTGTTGCGGCCCCTTATGGCCAATCTGCTCGTTATGTTCGACGACGAGATGAACAAGGTTGGGTTTTTCGCGAGTGAAGAGCATAGCGTTGGAGGTGAGCAAAACCGCCTACGCGGCGTGATGCGTGTGCTGTCGGCGCATAGCGATTACGCCGACGATTTCGAGGAGCGTGCATGGCGCTTTAGCCGCGCGTATAAGCGTTTGACGAGAATTGGCAAGATTGCCACATTCGCCATCCCCTTTGCGTTTCTCGTGCTCATCTTTCCCTTTAATCTTGCCTTGAATATCAGCACAGATACCAAGCTCTTTGTCCTGATCATCATGATCATCCTTTTGCTTGTAGTGCTTTTTGGTATGGTCGTGCTCGAATACATGCACCACATCATCAATGACGAGGCAAAGATGCTGGGGGCTTCGATTATCGACGATGTCGATTTATCTAGCTTGGTGCAAAAGACCGATCCGAACGGCGCTCCTCATGCTTCAGCTGCCATGCGCGGCGGTCCTGCCTGGGAGATATTCTCGACGGATATGCGTCTTGGTTTCCAGAGCGCCGTGGGTGTCGCGGTCATCATGTTGCTGGTTATCACGCCGGCAATGTATGCCTGGTTCAACATCGCTGGCAGCTGGAACCCATATGCCAGTACCGGCAATCTCAAGGTTGCCGTTGCTAATGAGGATGCGGGTTACAAAGGCGAGCTCATGCCCATCACCATTAACGTGGGCAACACGATTGTTTCGCAGCTACGCGGCAACGCGAGCTTTGAATGGGTTTTTGTCGATAAGGACGAGGCTATTTCGGGTGTGGAGGGAAGCGAGTATTACGCCGCTATCGTGATTCCTTCGGACTTCAGCGCAAATATGATGACCTATCTCGTCGATGATACCGAATATCCGAAAGTGCTGTATTACACCAACGAGAAAGAAAATCCCATTGCCCCCATCATTACGCAAAAGGGCGCGAATGCGATTCAGGAAAACATTCGCGTTTCGTTTACCAGGAGCGTGGACGAGATTGTGCTCGGCGTCGCATACGACGTGCTGAGCTATATCGAGAACCCCCGCTTGAGCGATTACGTGGTCAAGATGAGCCGACATCTCGATGACGCAATAGGTGATGGCAAGAGCGCTGCACGCGAGCTTCGCGAGCTTGCGGGCCTGGCTAAAACGGTTTCGAGCATTGTCAACGCGGCGGGGACGACAGCTGATGGCTTGCTCGCTGCAGGCAATTCGACAAAATCGGCGCTGGGCGATGCGCAAGCTGGACTTTCGGATGCTTCGTCAGCGCTCGAGCAAGCTATGTCCATTGCGAGGAACATGCTTGACGGACGCAGTATAGACATTACACGCCTCAAGGAGATTATCGATTCCGCCACAAGCATTGTCCAAACGGGTGCCGATGTGGTGCCCGCGGGTATCGAGAGCTCTATCACCAGGTTTAATGAGATTGGCGATTTGAGCCCGGAGGAGGCCGCGCTGCGTGACGCTCTGGTCGAATCGTTGCAGCAGGCAAAGCAGCATGCAGAAGAAGTGCCTGGCAAGGTGCAAGACGCCGGCACTAGTCTGAACACGCTCATTGACGATGCAAATGCAGAACTGGCCCAGAGCAAACAGTATTTCAACGAGAACGTGCTTCCTTCCGTGAACGAGCTTCGTTCGATCATACGCGAGGTCACTTCAGCCACATCCGGCGTCCTCAATGGGCTCGAGGGCACCATCTCGGGTGTCGGCGAGAGCACGGCGGGGGTTTCAGGCCAGCTATCCTCGCTGTCGAACGGGTTGAGCAAGGCGTCAGAGAAGCTCGAGACCTCTGCAATGAATATCGAGTATGAAAAATCGCGTATTGCCGAAGCGCTCTCTTCGGGAGACATAAAGCAAGTTGAAAACGTCATCTTGGGCAACGACCCCGAGCTATTGGCAGCGAACCTTTCGGCTCCCGTCGAGCAAAAGCGCGAGGCAATATACCCCGTCGCGAACTTCGGGTCTGCAATGGCTTCGTTTTACACGGTGCTCTCGCTTTGGGTGGGTGCGCTTGTCATGATCTCCACGATGCGCGTTCACGTGGTAGAAGAGCGCATGGAGGAGCTGCGCCGTCGCTATGCGAAAGTGCGACCACGTCATGAATTCTTCGGGCGCTATGCGATCTTTGGCTTTATCGGGCTGCTGCAAAGCTCGATCGTGCTGCTCGGCGATCTTCTCTTTTTGCATATTCAGTGCGTCAACCCCGTGATGTTCTTTGTGATTGGCGTGCTTATCGGGCAGGCATTCTGCCTCATCGTCTATACGCTCACCGAACTGTTTGGCGATATTGGCAAGGCGCTTTGCGTCATCCTGCTCATCATGCAGGTTGCCGCAAGTGGTGGTACGTTCCCTATCGAGATGCTCGATCCGATTCTCATGAACGTTTCGGTGTTCCTGCCGTTTTACCATGCCATGTGCTTGCTGCAGGAATGCGTGTGCGGTATCGAGTGGATTTCCATTGTGCTCCATTCTTCGGCGCTGATTCTTATGGTGGGTATCATGATCATGATGGGCCTGCCGTTGCGCCGGCCCTTCCGCAAGCTCAATAATTTCTTCGAAGCGCAGCTCGAGAAGACAGGCTATATGTAGGAGCGCCCCGTAGGGGCGGGTTGGCCGCCCGGACATTGGGGGAGTATCCCCCAATGTCGCTCAGGCTTGGGCGCCGCGGTTTTCCAAGTACTTTGCCGTCAATCTCCAAAAACGTGCAGCGGGTGCTCTCACGCCTGTGTTATCGTTGTGCGAAGTGTATTTTCAGCGCGTTTTCGGAGGTTGGCAATGCAGCAGGCATATGACCCTCATGCGATAGAGCCAAAGTGGCAAAAGATCTGGGCTGACGAAGAGCTCTTCAAGCTGGACGAGA
>CACZSV010000037.1 GCA_902783925.1 uncultured Coriobacteriaceae bacterium | reverse complement strand
ATTGGTTCGTTCTTGTTTTGGAAGCTCAGCAAGGGTCAATTTAGTAAATGCGGGCTTAAGTTTCATGAGTTTAGTTGTCATTACAACGAATTCGATCATACCGATGATCCAATCAATCCAAGGCGTATCAAAGACTATGCACATGCAGTGCTTGATGGGCAGCAAAGACTTGCTGCTTTATACATCGGAATAACAGGTAGTCTTGCACTTCGGAAAAAGGGCGGTTGGATTAACAACCCCTATGCCTACCCAAAGAAAACCCTATATGTTGATGCGATGCATGATTGGGATTCCGTCAAAGAAGAAGGCGATACGGGTTTCGAATTCTTTGAGAGCGCACCCGATCCGAAAGACGGAGAGTGTTGGATTAGCGTGCCGAAAATGTTCGAGCATGATAGCTGGTCATCATTCAAATATGAGGATTCAGCAAACCGGAAATCACTCAAACGACTTTGGGATGCTATTCATGCACCCAGTACGTTCTATTACGAAGTCATTGACGAAGATGTCGAGGATGTAATAGACATCTTCATCCGTATTAACAGCGGAGGTACCGTCCTCACACGTTCGGATTTGCTTTTTGCGATTCTCGCAACAGATTGGCCTGAAGTACGCGAAAAGACCAATACGCTCACAAAAGCAATTAAAGAAAAGGGGTTTGGCTTTAGCACAGACTTCATTATTCGTTGTGCATTGGCCTGCTCTGAAAAACGCATAAGCGTAAAAGTGAGTCAGTTTAAAAAAGAGCCTGTTGCGGCTGTTCAAGATAATTGGGATTTAACCGCGACTGCGATAATCGAAGCTTGTGAGTTATTGAGGGAGTTTGGCTATTCGTCAAATTCGCTTGCAAGCGAAAACGCTGTAATTCCCCTTGTATATCATTGCTGTAAGTTTGGTAAACCAAGCTATAGTACAGACTTCTCGCGCTGGAACGAGTTGAGAAAATACCTTGCTGTGGCCCAAATCAACAGAGTCTTCTCGGCATCCGTCGATTCAACCCTCGACACGGTAATACGCAACCCAAACGGCAAATGGGGATTTAGACAGCAACGCCGTGATTTTTCCTTAGAGCATTTAGCCAGGCTTACTGCTTCTGGCAAACGCTCTTTTCGCGTTACCGAAGAAGACCTCGACGAACTGCTTTTGTTGAAGAAAGACGACAGGTATACATTTGCCGTGCTGTCTTTGCTGTATACGGATTTGCGAAGTGACATCAACGAAGTGCATAAAGATCATCTCCACCCAGCTGCTGCATTCGAAAAAGAGAACCTTTCCAAATTGGGGTTTGATGAAGAAACGATTGAAGACTGGAGCACTCGCTTTGACACACTTCCAAATCTGCAACTATTACCCGGACGTGACAACGAAAGCAAAAATGCTATGCCGCTTGAAGAGTGGGCAACCACGCCGGGCAACGAGCAGTATCTGAAATACATCGAAGGCATTTCCTCGCTCAAGCTCGAGGACTTCGAAGAATTTATGCAAGTTCGCAGCGAAAACATCAGAGCGGCATTAAGGGAAGCTCTCTGTGTGAAGAGTTAACAAACCATCTGGAGAGCAATGTAGAGCAGAAATAGCTCTATCTATGCCAGCTTCTGAAAACTGCTCACCTGTTTCTCAAATCACTCATACGAGTGAGATGCAGACTGCTCTAATAAATCGACATTAAGGTCCAACAATGGGCCAAATCGGGTTATCGATATCAGCTATTTTCGTTTTGAAGCTATCGGCAACGAGAAACGGAAGCACTCATTGTGTACGGCCGTCTCATCTAGAGAACGCGGTGATTGTGGTTCAAAGGAGTAAAACCTGACTGGCTTATGCGAAAGCGAACCCATGGCGAAACCACGCGAACTCACCCTCGACGAAATCATCGAGGACGCAATGACATTTCTCGACTTCAGCCCAGAGGTTCTGGTGCTCGAGGAGTCAGACGGATTTCACTGCGATATGACGCCGGAGGAGTCCGAGCTCGCCCGGGCGTCGATCGCCTTTTTGGGCCACAGGCTGCTCCTTACCTACCGGATGAAGCGAAGCGGGGCGTACAGGAGCAACGGGGGGTGGGTTGCGATGCGGCATTTTCAATCCGAGATCGACAAAGAGATCGCCCAGGCGCTCGGCATCCGCGGGGCAGAGCGCGACCGTATCGCCGAGGTGAGACGCCTGTACAAAGTTGCACGCAAGGCCGTTGACGAGGACGAGACATACCGCAAGAGGGTCTACGGCATCATGGAGGACTTCGAGAACGACTACGACCTCGACGCAGGGCGCTTGGGAATCGTCTTCATCTAAGATGGCTGCCAAATCTCAAGTGACATCCAGGCAATCAAAGAGACCTGTACAATTGTCCCAGTAGCCATCTGAGGGTGGAGGAACACCATGCGTCTTTCAAAATCTCGATATGTCACCGGTCTGCAGTGTCCGAAGATCCTGTGGATGAACGAGCACATGCCTGAACAGTTCGACGAGTCGGTGCGCGACGAGGCCAGGCTGGAAGAGGGCAACGTCGTGGGCGATTTGGCCATGGGCTACTACGGCGACTTCGTCGAGGTCGAATTCGACGAACATGGTTTCGCGGCGATGGCGCAGCGCACGCGCGAGTTGCTCGATGCCGGCGAGCGCACCATCTGCGAGGCCACGTTCATCTACGAGAACAACTTCTGCATGGCGGACATCCTGCTGGTCGAGGACGACGGCGTGCGCATCGTCGAGGTTAAGGCGACCACCTCAGTTAAGGAGTACCACAAGGACGATGCATCGTACCAACTGTGGGTCATCGAGCAGTGCGGCTTGAACGTGAAGAGCGTGGGGCTGATGCATCTGAACCCCGACTACCGACGCAAGGGCGACATCGACCAACACGAACTGTTCGTCGTCGAAGACATCACGGACGAAGCTCGTCGCCGGGCGCAAGCGGTGCCGCTGAGCATCCAACGTATACTCACCGTGGCAGATGTGGATAGAGAGCCCGACGCACGCGTGGGCAGCCAGTGCAGGAACCCGCATCCATGTGGTTACCAGGCATGGTGCAAGCGCCGGTTCCCTCAACCCAACGTGTTCGACATCAACAACTTCAGGCTGAGCAAGGCCGCCGAGCTCGTCTACGATAATAGCGTCGTCACGCTCGACGACGTCTTGGCTGCTGGCGTTTCGCTGAACCAGCGGCAGATGGCGCAGGTTCTCTGCGAGGTGAATGGCCAGGACGAATACGTCGACCGCGAGGCGGTGCGCGATTTCCTCGACGAGCTGCGATTCCCGCTGTACTTCCTCGACTTCGAGACGCTCCAGGCGGCGATTCCCCCGTACGACGATTGCTGGCCCTACGAGCAGATTCCCTCGCAATACTCGCTGCACGTGCTCGACAAGCCAGGAGGGGAGCTTCGCCACTACGAGTTCCTGGCGCCCGAGGGGTCCGACCCCCGCAGGGCCGTCGCGGAGCACCTGTGCGCCGACATCCCCGTAGGCGCATGCACTATGGCGTTCAACATGACCTTCGAGCATACGCGCATCCGCGAACTGGCAGAACTCTTCCCCGACCTGGCACCGCACCTGCTCGACATCAATGTCGGCATGGTCGACCTCATCGAGCCGTTCAAACGGGGTGATGTCTACCTAAGGGCTATGGGAGGTTCGAACTCGATCAAGGCGGTGCTGCCGGCGATGTTCCCCGACGACCCAGAGCTGGACTACCATGCTCTCGAGGGCATCCACAACGGCGGCGAAGCCATGAACGCCTACGCCGACCTGGTGAACCACACGCCCGAGGAACGGGCAATCATCCGCGAGCAACTGCTCCGCTATTGCGAGCTCGACACGTTAGCAATGGTGCGGATTTACGAAAAACTAGTCGAGATAGCCCGATAGGCGAAATGGTTCAAACT
>CACZSV010000036.1 GCA_902783925.1 uncultured Coriobacteriaceae bacterium | reverse complement strand
GCGTCGGTCGATACAATGAACTGGTACTTGGTCATGGTCGTGCCCATCAGCGCTGCAGTGGCAAATGATAGACCCTGCGACACCGCGATGCCGAGTGCGAGACCAACGGCAAGCGATACGAATCCGACCAGCACTGTCTCGAACAACAGCACGCGGCTTACGCGGCCTGCGCTCATGCCCAGTAGCAGGTACGTGCCGAATTCGCGACGGCGCCGGCGAATGAGGAAGCGGTTGGCGTAAACAACCAGAAATCCGAGTACACACGCAACCACGACGGAAAACATGCCGATGAGCATGGTCAACAGGTCAATCATGCGTGCGCTGTCGGCAGAGAGCGCGTCGAAGAGGACCGTCTGGCTGTGTATGGCGTTGAACGCGTAGAACAGCGCAACGCCCAGGGCTACAGTGATGAAGTAGATGGCGTAGTCACGGCCTGCACGTCGAACGTTGCGAAAAGCCAGCTTAGCGAGCATCGAGATCACCGCCCAGGAAAGCCATGACCTCCATAATACGCTGGTAGTAGTCGCCACGCGGGCAATCGCCGCGATTGATGTCGTTAAACAGGCGCCCGTCACGAACGAATACAGTGCGCGAAGAGTATGATGCGGCGAATGCGTCGTGGGTGACCATGAGGATGGTGGCGCCCATACTCGTGTTCATGCTCTCAAGCACCTCGAGGAGCACGGCTGAGCTCTTCGAGTCGAGTGCGCCCGTGGGCTCGTCGGCGAGGATGAGCTGCGGGCTTGCGACAATCGCGCGAGCGGCTGCGATACGCTGCCTCTGTCCGCCGGACATCTGCTGGGGATATTTCTGCAACACCTCCTCGATGCCCAGTTTGCGTGCGAGATCGCTCACCGCCTGTTCGACCTTGCGCGGACGCTCGCCTTTGAGTGTGAGTGCCAGCGCGATGTTCTCGAAACCCGTGAGGGTGTCGAGCAGGTTGGAATCCTGAAAGATGAATCCGAGTTCATCGCGACGAAACTTCGACAGCTCCCCACTGCGCAGGCGCGTGATGACGCGCCCGCCCAGCGTGATATTGCCGCCCGTGACGGAATCGATTGTGGCGATGCAGTTGAGCAGGGTGGATTTTCCTGAACCGGACGGGCCCATGATGGCAACGAATTCGCCCTTACGAACGTTCAGCGAGATGTCATCGAGCGCTGTCGTGACAACACCCTTGCCTCCGTAGACCTTGCCCACATGCGAAAGCTCAAGCAATGCCGAAGAGGTTCCGGCGCTTGCCGTTACAGCCTTCTTCTCATCCATTTCTTTCTCCTTGTCTTTCTGGCATTCGAATATGCTTTCATGCTAGAAAGACGCACTTCGCCGTACCATCGATTCTGCTTACGCCAACCTTACGCTTTTGTCACTTTGGATATCGAAGCTTCGTTCGTCGAGTGGGAAAGTCAAGGTCGCGCATGTTCCTTTTCCATCAATCGAGCTAATGGAAAGTCCGAGGCCGAGCTGCTCGCAGAGGCGGGCCGCTAAATACAGCCCCATCCCTGTCGACGCTGTTTTCTCGCGTCCGCGTTCGCCCGTGAAACCACGTTCGAAGACGCGGTTGACGTCTGCCGCTGGGATACCGCGCCCGTCGTCCTCGACGCGCAAGACAACCTGCTTTATCCCCGCATCGGGGTCTGCCTTTTCGGCAGTGAACTTCAGGCTGCGCGCGCCATATTTGGCAGCGTTTTCCGCGAGCTGCGTGACGATGAACGTCGCTTGCTTGATATCCGTGAACACCTTGATGCGGGGATCGATGTCGATGATGGGGGTGCAGCCCTGCTCGATGAGAAAACGGGCGTTTTCCCTGCATACCTTGCGCGGGATCTCGGCGAGCTCGACCTCGTGTATCGCATAATCACGGGTGGCGCAATCGGATCGCGCGTACCAGAGTGCCGCATCGACCTTCCTCCCAATTCTGTCGAGCTCGGAATTGAGTTGGGAACGCTCGGGTTCCGCGACGCGCTCCGCAATGAGCCCGCACGAAGCCAAGGGCGCCTTTACGCCGTGCACCCAGCCCTCGACAAATTCCCGATGCTCGTCTGCTTTGGCATTTGCCTGTGCAACTTCTTCTGCGGAGACGGATCCCATGGTCTTGAGGGCATCGTAGACGATGGCGTGATCGGGGGAAAGCGGTTTGCTCATGAGCGAATGCATCTGGTAGGGGTGCTCGAGCTTTTCGGCAAGATCGCGAGCTTCGTTGTAGAAACGTTGCGAACGAAGGAAATCAACAGCCCCGCAGCACATCAAGCAGCAGACGAGGGCCGCCGCGATGAGTATGACCGCATCCGTAGGGCATCCGCATACCGTGGCAACAACGCAGGTGAAGGCAATACTACATGCGGCGATGATCAGCACGCTTGCCTTTGACTTTGTGTAATCGAGCAGGCTCACAGCGAGTATCCTCGTCCACGATGAGTCTTGAGCACGTTATCTGGCGCCCCCGCTCTTTCGAGTACCTTTCGCAGACGGTTCACGTTGACGGTCAGCGTGTTGTCGTCCACGAACTGGTCGGTCTCCCAAAGCTCCTGCATGAGGTTCTGTCTCGAGACGATGCCGCCTCGTGCCCGGATGAGCGCAGACAGAATGCAAGCCTCGTTGCGCGAGAGGCTAACTTCGTTTTTGCCGAAAGAAGCCACCGAGCGAGCGATATCGAGCGAAATGCCCGCATGTTCGATTTGCGCGACGTTCGAGTTATCGGCGCGTTGCAGCAAGCGGGCAACATGCGCTAGAAGCACGGCGGGACGGTACGGTTTCAAAAGATAGTCGTCCGCACCGAGCTTCATGCCCATGACCTCATCGAATTCCGCATCGGACGAGGTGAGAATCAAGATGGGCACATCGCTCGACTCACGTATGCTGCGGCAGATGTTTAGGCCGTTGATCCCGGGAAGAGTCAGGTCGAGAATGACGGTATCGGCATTCGAGGAAAGCGCCTCTTGTGCTCCGTTTGCGAATTCGGTGCAGCATTGCGTTTCGTATGCATCCAACTCGAGCACGCAAACGAGCTCCCTGCGAAGCGCCTCGTCGTCCTCGATGATGAATATCCTGTTCATTAGCCTTTCATCCTCCGTAATGCGCTGGCGCACGTGACGCCGTTTTAAGTCAATGCTGAATGAACCCGTTCACTGTACAACAACGCTCAGAAGCCTCATACCGCAAATAATCTCAAAAACCTTTAATACATTTCTTGACAAGCTGTGTTGCCAGAGACTAGCATACCCCAAAACACAACAAGTGTTGCATAACAGATGCAACACATTATGGCTCGGCAAGAAGGGGGAGCGATTATGCTGCGTATCGAGCATCTGACAAAGATATATGGAAACAAGAGAGTTGTTGACGACCCTTACGCTGCATGTCGCACCGGGCGAGATCTGCGGCTTCATCGGACCCAACGGTGCGGGCAAGACCACCACGCTCTGCTCGTCTGCGTCGCGACGGTGCTGTATGCGTGGTTCCATGCGAGTGTGGGATTGATAATTGACCTACGTCATGCCAATTTGAACTGGACGGACGAGTCCATCCCGGTCAAGCGCAACATTAGCGTCCTGATATCGCTCTTTATCGGATTGGCCTTCTGCTGCGTTGCGGTGATTGCAGGCTGCCTTTTCAGCGGGGTGGTCGGATGTATTCCAATTCTTATCGGGTTTGCACTCCTCATCGCAGGCCTTGTGATTGGTGCGCACTGCTGGTTTGCAGGGTCGTGGTGCGGCAGTATTCGCCACCCTGTGACAATTATCGTGGCAGGGATGAGTCTGCTCACGAATGCGCCGCCTGTTCGCAGCGCATGCTTGGTATGGGCTATACAAGGGGCGGAGCGGTAGCTTGTCCGCTGCATCCGCAAGAAAGGAATTCTCCTCATGAACGAAGAGGTATCAACAAATGAACTGAACTGCACTGCAGACGGCCACGAGCTGCCTTCTGGCTGGCTCGGGCGCGTAACCCTGATTTGGGGCGGATACGCCATCTCGATGTTCGCCGGCAATGCGGCCAGCTATTCGGGTATTTGGTACGCGACGGAAACCACGGGCTCCCCGTTAAGCCTCGCGTTTTTGTACGTGCTGGCGTTTCTGCCCATGGGCCTGCTCTCGCCGTTTGGCGGCGTGCTCGCCGACAAGCTCAATCGCAAGGCGATTATCATCGCTTGCGATTCGCTCATGGCACTTTGCAGTCTGGGACTGACTGTCTGGATTTCATTTGCCGGCCCGAGCTTTGCTGCCGTGGCTGTGTATTGCGCCGCATTCGGCTTCATGTCCGGCTTTCGCACGCCTGCATTCAATGCGACTATGCCGCTGCTGGTTCCCGCACGTCATCTGATGTGCATCAATAGCATGGACACTTTGCTGGGCAGCATCTCGATGATTGCCGGTCCTGCGCTCGGCATCCTGCTCTATGCGAGCTTCGGACTGCAGGCGACGGTCTTCCTCGGTTGTATCGGGGCGGCGTGTGCTGCGCTCACGATGTTACTCGCCAAGATTCCGCGCGATCATGGTGCGCAGGAAGGGGCCGGGGCATGGGCGAGCCTCAAGGAGGGCGCGTCGGCGCTGGCCGGTCAGCGCGGATTGCTCGTGCTCGTTATCGGTGTGTCGCTCGGCATGATGGCGTATGCCCCGATTGATTCGCTTCTGCCCCTTATGGTGCACAGCCATTTCGGGGGTGATGGTTTTGCGGCATCGCTGCTGGCGGCTGTCATGGGAGCGGGTTTGCTTGTGGGCGCGCTGATCCTCATGGCGGTGAACCCTCAGCGCAAACTCACGCGCGTCATTGTCGTGGCGGCTTTCGTGGTCGGTGGCGGTGCGACGATTTCGGGCTTGATTCCCAAAGACGGCTTCTGGGCTTTCGTCGCGTGCATCGGCGTGCTTGCTATTGCATGCGCATGGTTCAACGCTCCGGTCATGACCCTTCTGCAAAAGAACGTCCCAGACGAGAAGCTCGGTCGTGTCATGGGTCTGTTCTCCGCGATGACAGGCCTGGCCATCCCCGCCGGCACGGCGCTGGGCGGCGTTATCGCCGAGATCACGGGCACGCCGCTGTTCTTCTGCATCGATGGCGTCTTCATTGTTCTTCTTGGCGTGACACTTGTCTGCTCGAAGAACGTATCGAAACTTGATGCCAAGAGTGCCGAGCAGTCAACTGTCGAGCAGGCAATTGCCGAACCTGCTGCTTGCGATCCCGCCGTATAAGATGCTCTGGCTTCGATTGTCATATGCAGGTCGATAGTATGACATCGCTCTGTTTAGATGGTATGCAACAGCTTGTTTCTCGACAGCCAAATGGTCGTTATTAATAATTGGATTGACAAATAAACCGGATGAAAGGAACGACAATGGCAATCAACGACGTGCTCCCCCAGCTTCGCAAAGAACGCAACATGACGCAGGGCGATCTCGCCAAGAAACTCTATGTTACGCGTCAGGCGGTGAGTCGCTGGGAAAACGGCGAGACGACGCCGAACATCGACATGGCGAAGCTTATCGCGATTGCGCTTGATGTGCCCATCATGCGCGTATTGGACCTGCCGGAGGAGCCCGCATGCCAGTGCTGCGGCACCCCGTTCTCTGTTCCGAACATGCCCAAGGGCGCCGATGCGGATGGCACCGAGAACCCCAATTATTGCAAGTGGTGCTATGACCAGGGCGAGTTTGCAAGCGCGACTATGGACGACGTCATCGAGAAGTCAGCGCCGTATCTTGTTCAGGCAACCGGCGTTACTCTCGACGAAGCCGTCTCCTTTATGGGCGCCATGCTTCCCACTCTCAAACGCTGGAAAGAAGAAGAGAAATAGTAGTAGATCAAGCGTCTCCGTCTTGGGGCACGCCCTCGGTCGAGGGCGTGCCTCTGTTTTTTGCAACTCATGACATTTGTCATAGCGGGTGATGATTCAGGTCACTGGTTGGAGATACCGCGCATGTCCACAATGATGGCATGCTCAAGTAAGAAGGGAGTATGCCATGCATATTGTGGATGTGAAGAATCTGGTGAAGCGCTACGACGAGAAGCTGGCGCTCGACCACTTCAATCTGCAGATCGAAACAGGAGAAGTTTTTGGTCTGCTGGGGCCCAATGGCTCGGGAAAAACTACCGCTATCAACTGCATCTTGCAGCTTCTTACCTACGACAAAGGTGAGATCGAATTGTTCGGCAAGCCCATGAAGCCGAGCAGCTACGACATCAAGCGCAGGATTGGTGTTGTTCCCCAGGACATCGCCGTTTTCGAAGAGCTCACCGTGCGTGAGAACATAGATTACTTCTGCGGCCTCTACATCACCGACAGCGCGCAGCGCAGGGCTATGGTCGACGAGGCCGTCGCGTTCGTCGGACTCGAGGACTACGTGAAGTATCGCCCCAAGAAGCTTTCCGGCGGCCTGAAGCGCAGGTTGAATATCGCCTGCGGTATCGCGCATAAGCCCGAACTAATCTTTTTCGACGAGCCTACGGTCGCCGTCGACCCGCAGAGCCGCAATTCCATCCTCGAGGGTATTCAACGTCTGAACGCCGAGGGCGCCACCGTGGTGTACACCTCGCATTATATGGAGGAAGTGGAACAAATCTGCAGCCGCATCATGATCATGGACCGTGGCGAATCGCTCGCATCAGGCACGAAGGATGACCTCGTGCGAATGATCTCCACCGGCGAGAAGGTCGAAATCGAAGCGCCGGAGCTGCCCGATGGCACCCTGGACGCGCTCGGCGGCCTCGACTTCGTGCGCCGCATTTCGCATGACGGCACGACCATCCACATTCTATGCGACAACGGTCCGCACAACCTCGCGAACATATTGGCCGTGCTTCAGGAGCGTGGCGTGGTGTTCGGCCGCGTGTATTCCGAACCGCCGACCCTCAACGATGTGTTCCTGGAAATCACCGGCAAAGAGCTTCGAGATTAGGAGCGGGCCATGTGGAATACGTTCAAATACACGGTGCTGTCGATTGTGCGGGAACGCGGCGTCGTTTTCTGGGTGATTCTATTCCCAATCATTCTCGCCACCTTGTTCAACGTCATGTTCAAGGGAATGGACGAAGGAGCATTTGAGCTTCCCATGATTCCGGTCGCCATCGTCGACGCGTCCGAGGGCAACGCGGGCGATTCTTTCCATACGACCATGGATGCGCTTTCTGATGAAAAGAATGGCGAGGCGCTGCTTGCCCCCACCTACGTAAAAAACTCCGACGAAGCATACCGCATGCTCAAGTCCGGGGAGACCGTCGGGACCATCACTCTCGATGCAGATGGATGGCCAAGCCTCGAGCTCTCTCCTGGCGAGGGCGACGTGGGCGTCTCCATGGAGCAGGTCAAGCGCACGGTTCTGGCCGATGTCGTAGATGACTATTGCCGCTCGCGTGCGGCTGCCGAGGACATCATCACGAATGACCCTACGGCGCTCGCTAATCCCAAGGTCATCGACTCCTTCACGGAGCGCACAGAATACACTTCAGCACTGGCGATCACGCACAGCAAGACCAAGGAGTACGTCCGCTACTTCTACGCATTGCTCGGATTTGCGGCACTTATGGCCGCGATGGTCGGCCTGACCGCAGTCGGCGCGATTCAGCCCAACATCTCGCCGCTTGGCGCACGACGCGTGGTTGGTGGAACGGGCAGGTCGCGCATGCTGGTCGGCGCCATCGCCGCCAGTTGGGTCATCAGCTTCTCCGCGTTACTCGTGGCCTTTGCATATATCCGGTTCGTGCTGGGAGTTGAGTTCGGTGGTCGCGAAGGCGCCTGCGTATTGGGCCTTGCCGTCGCAGCGCTCATGGCAACGTCGCTCGGCGCGCTCATCGGAGCCATCCCAGCGATTCCCTACAATGCCAAGAGCGGCGTCCTCACGGGCCTCACTTGTCTGCTTTCCCTGTTCGCGGGCCTCTATGGAACGCCCGCTTTGCGCCTTGCGGATCAGATCGCCAACGACGCCCCCTGGGCTGCGACAATCAATCCTGCAAAACAGGTGACCGACCTGTTCTACAGCCTATACGTTTACACCGATATGGAGCCCTTCTTCCAGACGATCTGCGTGCTCCTTGTCATCACGCTAGTTTTCTCGCTCGCCGCAGCGCTTTTCATGAGGAGGCAACGCTATGCAAGTCTTTAAAGCCGCACTCAAGGCGTTTTTCCGCCATCCCATCTATCTGCTCGTCTACGTTGTCTGGCTTTCGTGCATGGGTCTGTTCATGGGCATGAGCGTGACCGACGCGCCCAGCGAAGAGTACCTCGAACGCCCCAATGTCGCCGTCATCAATCGCGACGGCGGCGAGCTCTCCAAGGGGCTGGCATCCTTCGTGGCCGATAATTCGGTCGTAGTCGATATCGAGGACAGCGAACGCGCGCTGCAAGACGCCGTCATGCAGGAACGCGCACACTATGTCGTGATTATCCCTGAGGGTTTTTCAGCTGACTTCGCGAAGGCAGCGGCCGATGGCACAACAATGCCCGAGGTACAGACCGTGGTGAGCACGCAGTCGGCGAGCGTCACGATGATGGACAACCTCGTCAACGAGTACCTGAACGTGTCGAAGACCTACTCGCTGGCGCTTCCCGATGCGGGTCAGGATCAGATTGTGAAGCGCACGAACACAGCCATGGGCCACTCCGTCGAGGTAAACGTCGTCCAGGTTGCCGAAGCGCCGCCCGTCTCGAATGCGTTTTTGCTCTACCTACAGTTCGCAAGCTATACCATCCTCCTTTCAATTGCGGTGTGCTCAGCAGTCGTCATGTCGCGCTTTGGGAGCGAGGAAATCAGCCGCCGCACGGGCGCTTCCCCCATCCCGCGCCTGTCGGCGAACCTGCAAATCGCTGCTGCTAGCTTCGTGATCATGCTCGTATGCTGGGCGTTCGTCTCGGGTCTCGGGCTTGCCGTGTTTGGCAGCAAACTGGTGGGTGTCGATGCGTCCGTCATTGCGAGTGGCCTGCTTTCGCTCTTCGTCTACTCGTTGTTCGGCTTGGCGTTTGGCTTCTTCGTCGGTCAGCTGACGAGCAACGAGCTCGTTATGAATGCGGCCTCGAACATCGTCGGCCTTGTCACCTCGTTTCTTGGAGGCGTATGGATATCGCTCGATCTGGTGGGTGAGCCCGTGGCGACTATCGCCAAATTCACGCCAACCTACTATTACAACGAAGCACTGCATGCTGCCTTCGATGTCAGCGGCGGCGGTTTCACGAGCGAGGTCTTCGTGAACTTGGGCGTTGTATGTCTGTTCGCCCTGACCGTGTTCGCGATCGGTCTGGCGATTTCGAGAATTCGAGCTGGTAAAATGGGGTCATGGAAAGGCTTATCGACAAAGGCATCATTGCAATCTGCTGCTTAACGGCATTCCTCACGCTGCCTATCAATGAGTTCACATTCGGAGGGCTTCTCGTCGCGTTGGCAATTGCCGCGTTCGGGGAAGCCCTTCCCCGCGTTGGCAGGGTTATCGCCGCGCTCGCCTACTTCATCGTAGCTCTGGTCTTCCCCGAACTCGCCGCGTTTTTGCCTCTCATTGTCTATGATTGCATGAGGGACGAGCTCATTTTTGTGCGTTTCTCATGGTTGGTCCCGCTCGTCGCGGCAATGCGTATGTGGGAGGCGCTGCCCTGGGCCCTTGTCGCCCTGTTCTGTATCGTCTCCGCCGTCCTCTCGCGCAAAACGGCCTCGCTTGCCGAGGAACGCGAACATTTCCGCAAGCTCAGGGACGATGCGCACGAGGCGTCCCTGTCCCTCGAGGAGCGAAACCGCAACCTCCAGGAAGCGAAGGAGCTGTCCGCGCAGGTCGCCACGCTCGCCGAACGCGGGCGTATCGCGCGCGAGATTCATGACAACGTGGGCCATCTGCTGACGCGCGCGATTATGCAGGTCGAGGCGTTGAAGGTTGTCCATGCGAACGAGCCCGCCATCGCAAACGAATACGATTCGGTCGCCACCACGCTCAACGAGGCGATGCAGACGGTGCGCGCGAGTGTCCATGATTTGCGTGACGAGGCGACGGACGCCCGCGAGCTCATCAAGTCCGCGCTCGACGGCAGTGGTGTCGAGCACACCAAGCTCATCTACGAGGCGGAAAGCCTTCCCGCCGATGTGGCCCGCTGCTTCGTGGCTATCACGCGCGAGGCGGCCACCAATACCGTGCGTCACAGCGATGCTACGAGCATTGAGGTTCAGGTGCACGAATACCCGGGTTTGTATCAGCTGATCGTGCAGGATAACGGTTCGGGGAAGAAAGACGACACCTCAACGGGTTCGGGTATGGGTCTTCAGGCCATGGACGATCGCGTGCGCGCCTTGGGCGGAACACTGCGTACAAGTCAGGAAAAGGGTTTTCGAATACTCGCCAGCATCCCCAAAAGCGAACATACGAAAGAGGGTGCATAGGTGATTGTTGCGAGATGGGAGATTCGATGATTCGCGTGATTGTGGTCGATGACGACCCGTTTGTCTGCGCGTCGCTCGAGACGATACTCAATGCTCAGGAGGACATGGTGGTTGTGGCCAAGGGGACGAACGGCCCCGAAGCGGTCGCTCTCTACAACGAGCATATGCCCGACGTCCTTCTCATGGATATCCAGATGCCCGGCGGCGACGGAATCTCCGCGGCAGAGAGCATCCTGGCTGAACACAGCTGCGCCCGCGTGGTGTTTCTGACGACCTTTGCCGATGACGACTATATCGCCCGCGCGCTCCACATAGGTGCGAAAGGTTACCTCATCAAGCAGAACGTGGGTGATATCGCACCGGCTCTGAGGGCTGTTTCGGTGGGGCAGAGCGTGCTCGGTGACGAGGTTGTGAGCCATATCTCCGGCGGCTCCGATGCGCATGCGGGGGCGGCTGATCGCTTTGCGAAGATGGGGCTCACCGAGCGCGAGGTCGAGGTCGTTGAACTCATCGCACAGGGTCTCGACAACACGGAAATTGCCGAGAAGCTCTACATGAGCGAGGGAACGGTGCGTAATCACGTGAGCGCAATTCTCCAGAAACTGCAGCTGAAAAATCGCACGCAGATTGCTGTGATGTATTACCGCGCGTAAGCGTACGCGACAATGCTGCCGCACATGTTCGGCATGTACTATTGAACTTTCATTCTTCGCGCATTGTGCTATCCTCTCTAAAATTGAACTTTCGAGAGGAAGAAAATTGAACTCAACTGTTTTCGCGTTGCGTCTAACAGAGGCGATGAAGGACAAGCAGCTCAAGCAAGTCGATTTACTCCACTACGCCCAAGAACAAGGCTTCAAGCTGGGGAAAAGCCAGCTAAGCCAATATGTGAGCGGCAAGACCGTCCCACGCAAGGCAACTTTGAACTTCCTCGCCCAGTCTCTGGATGTCACTCCGGATTGGCTGGCGGGCGAAGAGAGCAAAGCCAGCGCAGGACAACAAGCGCAAGAAAACAAACCAGTTCAGAAAATTGAACTTGAACAATCCAAGCAGGAGTCGGTACGTATGCGTGAATTCAAGAAATCGTCAAAGCTCGACAATGTCCTCTACGATGTGCGAGGCCCCGTACTCGAAGAGGCAAACCGGATGGAGAAAGCCGGCACCAACGTGCTCAAGCTCAATATCGGCAATCCAGCCCCGTTCGGTTTCAGGGCGGTAGACGAGGTCGTTCAGGATGTGGCCCACCAGCTTGTCGAATGCGAGGGGTATTCGGATTCGAAAGGCCTGTGGTCTGCCCGCAAGGCAATCATGCAGTACTACCAGCTGCGCAATATCCAGCATGTGAACATGGATGATATCTACACGGGCAACGGCGTATCCGAGCTTATTCACATCTGCATGTCGGCCTTGCTCGACGATGGCGATGAGATTCTGATTCCTGCGCCCGACTACCCGTTGTGGACGGCATGTGCGACACTCGCCGGCGGTCACGTGGTCCACTATATGTGCGACGAAGAGGCGGACTGGTATCCGGACATGGATGATATCCGCAAGAAGATCACGCCGCGCACCAAGGCGATCGTCATTATCAACCCCAATAATCCCACCGGTGCGCTGTATCCGCGCGAAGTACTTGAAGAAATCGTCGAAGTCGCCCGCCAGAATCAGCTCATGATCTTCTCGGATGAAATCTACGATCGTCTTGTTATGGAAGGCGAAGGCGAGCACATTTCCATTGCCTCGCTTGCGCCGGACCTGTTCTGCACGACGTTTTCCGGTCTTTCGAAATCTCACATGATCGCCGGGTATCGCATCGGCTGGATGGTCCTTTCCGGCAACAAGCGTATCGCGCGCGATTATATCGAGGGCATCAATATGCTCACTAACATGCGCCTATGCTCGAACGTCCCGGCGCAATCTGTCGTCCAGACTGCGCTGTGGGGCCGTCAGAGCGTGCATGATTACGTGATTCCCGGTGGGCGCATCTACGAGCAGCGTGACTTTGTCTATAACTCTCTGTGCGATATGCCCGGCGTAAGCGTGAAGAAGCCCAAAGCAGCTTTCTATATCTTCCCCAAACTCGACAAGAAAAAGTTCAATATCATCGATGACGAGCAGTTCGCACTCGACCTACTGCGCGACAAGAAGCTGCTCATCGTGCAGGGCTCGGGATTTAACTGGCCAGAACCCGACCATTTCAGGATCGTGTATCTGCCTCGCCGCAGAATCCTCAACGAAGCCATGGAAGCGCTCGCAGACTTCCTGAGCTACTACCACCAGTAAGGTGTACGCGATGCATCTTGAAATCTACTGCGACGGCGGATGTCGCGGCAATCAGCACGATACGAACGTCGGTGGCTGGGGCGCGTATCTGGTTTGGGGCGAGCATACCCGTGAGCTATTTGGGGGAGAGCTCAATACCACAAACAACAAGATGGAGCTCACCGCTGCTATTGAAGGCCTGCGCGCCGTGAAGAACAAGGACGTCGAGACACATGTCTTTGTCGACAGCAGCTACGTGCTGGGTGGCATCACGGACTGGATAGCTGGCTGGAAGCAAAAAGGCTGGGTGAATTCAAAAAAGCAACCTGTTGCCAACAAAGAGCTCTGGATGGAGCTCGATAAACTTAGGCAACAATTTGCACATATTGAATTTCACAAGGTCAAAGGCCATTCCGATAACGTCGGGAATAATAAGGCGGACGAGCTTGCTAATCGCGGAATGGATGAGGTCGAAGCGAAAAATTCGCGTTAGGGCGTTCGGAGGGGCCCTCTGCCCAATCACAATTGGGAGCACTGTGGGGGGGCGTGCCCGTAGCGGGCGTAGTTACGTAGGGGCGTGC
>CACZSV010000035.1 GCA_902783925.1 uncultured Coriobacteriaceae bacterium | reverse complement strand
CTGCACGGCCATGACCTCGCCGTCCGGTGCGCGGGCGCAGACGCGCAGTGCTGCGGGGAGCGTGTCGGTGTCGACGGCGAGCGAGTGGTAGCGTGCCGCGGGAACACGGGCGGCAAGCCCTGCGAACAGCGTGCACGAGGTATCGAGATCCACAAGCGATTGCTTGCCATGCATGAGTTCCTTTGCATGCACGATGCGCGCCCCGTAGGCTTCGCATATGGCCTGATGGCCAAGGCACACGCCCAAAATGGGTATTTGTCGCCCGAGCTCGAGCACAGTCTCTTCGCAGATTCCGGCGCGTGACGGATACCCCGGGCCCGGGCTGATGATGATGCGTTCGGGCGCCATCGCTGCGATTTCGCTCACGCTGTGCTCGTCGTTTCGAATGACGCGGACATCGGGGTCGATGCTTCCCACATATTGGTACAGGTTGTATGAGAAGCTGTCGTAATTGTCGATGATTAAGATCATTGCAGGCCCCCTTCCGCGATACGCAGCGCCTCGACGACGGCCGCTGCTTTGTTGATGCATTCGCGGTTTTCTTTTTCGGGCACGCTGTCGGCAACTATTCCCGCACCGGAGCGCACGAACACCCGCCCTCCGCGCGCAAACGCGAGCCGTATGGCGATGCAGGTATCCATATTTCCCGAAAGGTCGATATAGCCAATCGCCCCACCGTAAACGCCTCGTTTGCATTGCTCGAGGTCGTTGATGACCTGTGTTGCGCGAATCTTGGGCGCGCCCGAGAGCGTGCCTGCGGGAAGCACGGCGCTCAGCGCGTCGAGCGCATCGCATTCGTCGCGCAGCTTTCCGCGGACGGTGGAGCCGATATGCATGACGTGGCTGAACTTCAGGACCTGGTGGTAGTTCTCGACATACACGCTGCCAAATTCGCTCACGCGTCCCACGTCGTTTCGGCCTAAGTCGACGAGCATGTTGTGTTCGGCAAGCTCTTTTTCGTCGGCGAGCAGCTCGGCTTCCAATGCGGCGTCTTCTTCGTCCGTTGCCCCGCGCGCCCGTGTGCCGGCAAGCGGGAAGGTGCTCACGGTGCCGTCTTGCAGCTGCACGAGCGTCTCGGGGCTTGCACCTGCCAGCTCGATGCTCTCGGAGCTGAAGTAGAACATGTAGGGAGAGGGGTTCATCGCGCGTAGCACGCGGTAGCAATCGAGGAGGCTTCCCTCGAAATCGGCGTCGAGGCGGTTCGAGAGCACCACCTGGAAAATATCACCTTCGCGGATGTGCTCTTGAGCGCGCGAAACGATGTCGCAGTACGCCTTCTCGTCGAACAGCATGCGGAACTCCGAGCTGCGCTTGCCGCTCGTGTTCGTAATGGGCGCGCCTGTGCAGATGAGCTCTGCAAGCTCCTCGAGTTCCTGGCAGGTCCGGGAATACGATGCGTCTATATCATTTGCGTCGACGTTACCGATGAGCACGATTTTCTGTCGGTAGGAATCGAAGACGATTACAGTCTCGAACAGCATGAGGTCGACGTCGTTGAAGCTCTCGTCGTCAGGCGCATCGAGCGTGAGGCTTGGCTCGGAATACTTGAGGAAATCGTATGAGAAATACCCCACGAGCCCACCGGCAAAAGGCGGTAGTTCGGGCATGCGCGGGGCACGCCTGCTTCGCAGCACCTCCCGTATGGCTTCAAGCGGATCGCTTACGTCCTGTTCTTCTCCATCGATAATCAAGACGCCGTTGCGCAGGGTGATTTCCATCGAAGGTGTGCCGCCAATGAAGGTATAGCGTCCCCATTGTCTATTGGACTCGGCGGATTCGAGCATGAAGCAATGCTTGTTCGTTTGCTTGAGGATGCGCACGACCTCGATGGGCGTGCGGACATCCGAATAGATTTCGCATGCAATGGGGATACGGCAAAAGCCCTCGCTGGCGTATGCGCGCAGCTCCTGCAGGCTCGGTGTAAACGTTGCTTCGTGCATGGCGGCTCCTTTTCGCGGGCATAAAAAACGCCCTTAACTCGTATCGGTCAAGGACGAGTGCGAACCCGCGGTGCCACCTTGATTCATGGCGTATGCCATGCACTTTGCGGAATGCCATCACATTCCCGGCTGTATCGCCAGCCTCAGCGTCGCGGTATTTTACGCCGCGCCCTCGGTGGTCCATTTGCCGGTCTGCCACTGCCCAGCTCTCAGCTTTTCTGGGCTCTCTGTGAGCGCATCTTCCGACTTTACTTCCACGTCAACGGTTGGCGGGCAGTCTACTCGCACGAGCTCGCGAGTGTCAAGAAAGAAGATGGCGATGTCATTTCGTGACGAATAATGGGCGCTTCGTTACGCGCGACTCATTCCGTAGGTGTGGGGACGGGTGGCCTAAAGGCAGCGCCCTTTACGGGCCCGCCCGGTGCCGCGGCCAAACGGCGCCTGCCCGCTGAGCAGGCAAGACGTTCTTCGCGACTCATTATTCCGTAGAAGGCGGGTGGCCTAAAGGCAGCGCCCTTTACGGGCCCGCCCGCGCTTGCTCACTTACATTCGCTTGCGTCTGCTATTTTGTGGTGCAGCTGCTTCATCTCGTACATCTTGCCGTCCATCGCCTTCATGAACGTATCCAAATCGCTGTTCACAAAGAAGCCCTTGCCGTACGAAAGCTCGATCTTATATTGACGGTCATCTCTGTTGATCTCATCCAAGATGACGTGGTAGTTCTCGAGATAGGGCGTCATCTCGTCTATTGACTTTGCGAGTTTCAAGACGATGAATTCGTCGCCAGCGAACCTGAAGACCATTTCGTTGTCGGTGCGCGCACGCAAGAGCACGTCGGCGACCTCACTTAAGGCTCTGTCGCCTTCCGTGTGCCCATAGGTGTCGTTGATGCTCTTGAAGTCGTCGATGTCGAACATGATGCCGGCGAAGCTGTAATCCCTGCTCGTCCATGAGGAGATGATGTGATTCATGTACTGTCTGTTGTACGTGTTCACCAGCGAGTCGACGTAGGCAAGCTCGTTTTGCTGCATCATGAAAAGGCCCGTAAGCCCAATCGCGCATGAAAGCCACGCCAACGACAACCCGTAGAACAGGTATTGCAAACCAATTCCAGCGATAATCGGCAAAATGAACACCGGTATACGGAAGAAGGAACGGGCGCCGTTTCTCTTTTCGTATTGATGATTCACGACAAACGCGGTAATGAGATAGAACATGATCACGATGTAGTAGATGTAGCTGAACGGTTTGCGCTCGTAGGTGTTTTGCTCGTTGACGGTATAGGCAATCGGCGTGAATAGATTCAGGATTGTCGTGCAAAGCATTATCACGCCGACGGCGATTTGCACCTTGTACTTTTTCCAGATCCGGGTCTTGTCGCCGTAAAGGCCCAGATCCACATACACGACCACGCAGAAGGCCAGCAGGAGGTTGAAAGTGTAAAGGTACGTGTTGGTGAAATAGTTCACAGCCCTTGCGCCGGGAAAAGTCTGGCCGTCGACTGCATAGGAGAGGGCTTCCATACCACAGCCGATCATGACGCCGACGACCATGATGGTGTAGACCTTGTCTTCCGTGCGATTTCTCAAAATCTTCGCGTTCGAAACGTAGAGAAGTATGAGAAGGATGAACACGCCGACGGCGTTTGCGATGTAATTAAAACGAAGGTCCATGGATTCTGCTCTTCGAAACGGGGCTTATCAATGGTCTTAACGTTTGAATACCGTCTTTGCGAGTATACAGGCGAGCGCTATATCGCATGCAAGCTCGATTACCGCAAGGCCTATGAGAAAGGGCGTTGGTTTGCCCGTGTTGCTAATGAGGACTCTCTCATCGGCAATCGTGCCGTCTTCATGCGTTCCAACGAGCTTAAGCATTCGAAGACACCTCCCACGCAGTTAACGCTTCACGTTCTCCCTTCGTGCATGGTAGCATTCTCGAGCAGGCAATTGCGAGCTGAAGGAGTCTCGAATGAACGGAAATAAGCGACCCGACGATATGCAGCGCATTACAACGCCCGAGCTGGCAGATGCGTTTATCGAAGAAGCCACTGCGGCTATTCAAGAGCAAGTAGGCGACGGCAAGGTGCTGCTGGCGCTTTCGGGCGGGGTAGACTCCTCGGTCGTGGCGGCATTGCTTATCAAGGCCATCGGCAAGCAGCTTGTCTGCGTGCATGTTAACCATGGGCTCATGAGAAAAGGGGAGTCCGAACAGGTCATCGATGTGTTTCGCAATCAGCTGGGCGCCGAGCTTATCTATGTGGATGCGACGGACCGCTTCCTCGACCTGCTCCAAGGACAGGCCGATCCGGAAGAGAAGCGTCATATCATCGGCGAGGAATTCATCAAAGTCTTCGACGAGGAAGCTGCCAAGCTCGATGGCATAGGCTTTTTGGGCCAGGGCACGATCTATCCGGACATCCTCGAATCCGAGGCTGGCGTCAAGGCGCATCATAACGTGGGCGGTTTGCCAGAGGAGCTCGATTGGGAGCTCGTCGAGCCGGTGAAACTGCTGTTCAAAGACGAGGTTCGCGTGGTCGGCAAGCAGCTCGGCCTGCCCGACAGCATGGTGTACCGCCAGCCGTTCCCCGGCCCTGGTCTGGGCGTTCGCTGCACGGGCGCGATCACGCGTGATAGGTTGAACGCGCTGCGCGAGGCCGATGCCATCGTGCGCGAAGAAATTGACGCCGCCGGCTTGGACATCTGGCAGTACTTCTGCGTGGTGCCCGACTATAGGGCGACCGGCGTGCGCGATGGAAAGCGTGCCTTCGAGTGGCCGTGCATCATACGCTGCATCAACACGGTCGACGTGATGACCGCCGAGGTTCCCGAGCTCGATTGGGCGTTGCTTAAGAAGATGACCGACCGTATTCTCGCCGAAGTTCCCGGAATTTGCCGCGTGTGTTACGAGCTGAGCCCCAAACCCATCGCAACGGTCGAGTGGGAATAAGGGAGGGAGTTATTCCCCAGCCGTCTTTGGGAGTTTCGAGACGATTCTCTCGGCAATCCATACGCTCGATAATGACATAGGGAGTTCGTCGTAGACGAGCGCTGCGCCAAAGTCGTTGCGGATAAGCCATTTGGCATTCATGGCTAAGCAATACCGCGCCACGACCCCGACCTTGTCGGTGCTGACCTTAAGCCATTCGCGCAAAGGGCCGCCTTCGTGCACGGCGCGGCGCGATGACATACAGGCCATTTCCGCGGTGGTGCGGGCTTAAGTCCGCACCTGCGGCAAACGCGAGGCGACGATCTGCGAAATGACAATCTTGGTTGAACAAAATGGCAGGGTTCTTGTGGCAAAAAATTCGAATTTCTGACGAAAACTGAAGTATTGGCCTATGCGCTTGGCAATTATTTTGAATTACTGACGATTTATGTCCGGGCATTGGAAATAGAAGCCGTTCTCGAAACATAATTGCCCAGCTAGACGAAGGGCGATGTATGTTTATCCATTGGATGGGCTCTGAAAAACGTCAGTAATTCAAAAAAATTGCCAATTGATACGTGGAATTTCGAAAAATCGTCAGTAAATCGAAAAAACTGGCACTGGAAGTCTATGATTGATGGCAGCGTTTGTTCGAGGTGTTTGATGGAGGCGCTTTTGAAGACGATTCTCTCTCATGAAACGGCGCTCATGTATTGGCGCTGTCATTTCCCACTCGATTCCGAGTTGGGATCGCCCGCTCGTGTTAGTGATGCGGAGGAGTGTGCCTCTCGTAAAGTAGATGTCATGGGATCGATACCCGAAGAGTATGCGATTCCTGGTTCTCCGATAGACGTGCTCGTGTTTACTGAGACGTCTTTTCGCAGGTCATCCAATATTGCGTGTCATATTTGGCAAACTCATTTGCCCGAGAATTCGTTTTACCGCGCTCGTGGGGTTCACATATCGTCTCCGGAGTTCGTGTTTCTGCAAATGGCTTCTCTTTTGCCTATCGAGCAACTTATTGCACTGGGCTGCGAGCTTTGTGGTCAGTACGTGTTGATGCCACACGGCGTTCAGCATCCTGGAACGCTCGACACTATGCCCAAGCGGCTGATTCCGCTCACGAATGTGGACAGCATTGCCGCATTTCTCGATAGCGCGGGAAAAGCAAATGGAAAGAAGAAGGCCCAGCGGGCGCTCAGGTACGTTGTCGACGGTTCACGCTCGCCGATGGAGACAATGGTTTACATGCTCTTGTGCCTCCCCGTGCTACTTGGAGGCTATGGGCTTCCAAAGCCTGAAATGAATGCGGCAATCGCGCTTGATGATGAAGCCCGCGCCATAGCGCATAGGCGTTATTGCGAAGGTGACCTTTGCTGGTCGGACAAGAAGCTCGATATTGAATATCACGGCGAGGTGCACGTGGGTGCGGCGCAAATGAAAAGCGATGTCGGAAGAGAGCTTGGCATCGAGCATATGGGTTGGCGTGTCATCACGGTTACGAGTCCTCAAGTGCTCGACACACTGCAGTTCGAAACCGTCGCGAAAGAGGCTGCTAACCATTTGAAGAAGCGTTTGCGCTCGCAGGTGTTTGATGCTGGGGCGCAGCGTCTCAACCTGCGTTATGAACTTGAGCAGTGGATGTTCAAGTCGTGAGAGGCCTGCGAAGGGGTCGGCCGAGTTTCAAGGAGCGGCTCCGTTTGCAATCGTTAAGGAGGTAACTATGCGCAAAACTCTCATAGTCATGGTGCTCGTGCTTGCAGCAGCGTGCGCGCTTGCTGTTCTCCCTGCGTGCTCCGGCGCGGCTCGATCGGACAGCAGCGTAGCTTCAAGTGCGAATCCGGCTTCAAACGATACCAGTCAGGCAGAAATCGGGCACACTACATTGCGCATTTCCGTAAATGACGCTGTCTTCGAAGCCGAGCTTGCCGACACCGCCGCTGCCCGCGAATTGAGCGACACTCTGCGAGGCGGACCCATGGTCGTGAGGCTGCACGAATACGGTGGTTTCGAGAAGGTCGGTCCGCTGCCCGTGGCTTTGACGGCCCAGGATGTGCAGGTGGAGACGCAGCCTGGCGATATCATGCTGTATCAAGGCAATCAGATGACTGTTTTCTACGGCTCAAACAAGTGGGCGTATACGCCGCTCGCTCACATCGATGCGACGGCGGGCGAGCTTGCCGGGGCATTTGGCGAAGCAGACGCAGACGTGACGCTCTCGGTGGGGTAGACAGCGAAAAGGATAGTTCCGTTTTCAAGGAGATGGGAAACAAGATGACCAAGAACATATACGATGACGGCGTGGAGCTGACGCAAGAGCAGATCGAGTAGTTTGTCGAGCGCATGAACAGTGGTGAAGAAGTGCTTGCCGGGTCGGAAGTTCATCGACTGATGACCGCGGCGTCTGAGCGCGCCATGCGCATTACGTCGCGTATGAACGCCGAGTTCAACAGCCTGTCCGAGACACGCGCGAGGCTTGAGGAACTGTTCAACCACCCGTTGCCCGAAGGGGTGGGCCTGTTTCCGCCGTTCACGGCCGACTGCGGGCTGAATACCCATCTTGGCGAAGGTGTGTTCATTAACGCCGGCTGCCGCTTCCAAGATCAAGGCGGCATCTATATCGGCGACCGAGCCCTCATCGGCCATAATGCGGTGATTGCGACGCTCAATCACAACATGGACCCGAACCAACGCGCGAATCTTTTGCCCGCGCCGGTGCGCATCGGCTCCGACGTGTGGCTGGGCTCGAACGTGACGGTGCTTCCCGGTGTCACCATCGGTGATGGGGCGGTCGTGGCAGCGGGCGCGGTTGTCACCAAAGACGTCGCTCCCAACACTGTCGTTGGCGGCGTGCCTGCAAAGCTCATCAAAGAGTTGTAGCAACTCAAGATACGAATCTCCTTCGGCTGGCTTCGCTATCACCAGCTCAACGAGGTGCTTCAAAGGGACGCATGTCTGCGTTTCGTTGATGAACCGAAACGCAGAGCGCTTTTTTCTTACGTTACAATCATGCCTGTTTCTTTGATAGCTTAAAACTCTCGCGGGTGATCCACATTTCCGAAGCGCTCCAATACTATACGGGCGTCATGATACTGACTGCGCTGTTTATGGCAGCGGCGCTCGTCGTTATTGTCTTCAGTCGCACCATCGACAGGCGCGCTCGCCTAATGTTCATGGTGGTGGCCATCGATCTCATTTGCGTGGTGGTGACCGACTGGTTCAGCGTTCTCATCGACGGGACCATGCCCGAGCTGCGTACAGTCCATGCAATTTCGACCGCCTTGACATTCACGCTCGCGCCGGCAATTCCCGTCGTTTTGGCTGGGGCAATTTACCCCATCGAAAAGGTGCCGTGGGCATTGGCGGTCGTAGGCATTCATGCAGTTCTGGAATTCGCCTCCATTTTTGGCGGGTTTGTTTTCTGGGTCGACGAGACGAATCTCTACCACAGGGGTTTTTTGTATCCCATATATACCTTGACCTACGCTTTCTCATGTGTGCATCTTATCGCCATGTCGGTGTTCAGCGGGCGCGAGTATCAATCCACGAACATCATCGCCATATTGGCCGTAATCGTCTGCCTTGTCGTGGGACTCGTTATTCAGTTGCTGTTTCCCGCCGCGCACACGAGCTGGACCGCGCTCGCCGTGAGCGCCATGCTGTACTACGTTTACTACAGCGACATCACCCTGCGAAACGACGCATTGACCAAGCTGCTGAGCCGCCGAAGTTATGAGGAGATGCTCGCTAATCCGCCGTTTCCCTGCACTGTCGTGCTGCTCGATATCGACGACTTTAAAGACGTGAACGACACGTATGGGCATACGTTTGGCGACGAATGTCTGATAACGATTTCAAGCCAGATCAAACAGTCCTTCAGCGATTATGGGCAGTGTTTTCGCACGGGCGGTGACGAGTTTGTGGTCATCATGACAAAGAGACTCAACCAGATAGAGACGCTCGCCTCAAGTTTTGATGATGCCATGAAGAAAAAGCGAAGTGCCGATATGCGCCTGCCGGGCGTTTCCATTGGGTATGCCCTTGCCGACGAGGAGTGCACGGACATCAATGCCGTCATCGATGCTGCGGACGCTACGATGTATGGCGCAAAGCGATTGGGCAAATCCATGCGGGAGACTCCCAGCCAAACCGACAGCGACGCAGCACGCGGAGACACGGCAGACGTGAACGAGCGCCCATCCGCCGAGACCCGAATGGAAAGCGATGCTCGGACTTAGCGACAGTTTGCAAAACTACATGGGGTTGACCGTTCTCACGGCGCTGTTCTGTTTTGCTGCCGCCACGCTTGTAGCGACGAGCCGCACGGTGGGCAAACGGCCCAAACGGATGTTCATCATCTGTTTTATCGGTCTGGCCTTCATCGTCGCAGCCGACTGGTTCAACAATATATTCAACGGCACCCACCCCGAATACCGCTTTTTCCACGTTGCGGTTACCACCGTCATATTCTGTATCGCGCCCTGCATTTCGGTTCTCATCGCGCACACCATCATTCCGAGCAAGAACATCAAATGGGTTGCCGCGGTGCTCATCGCCCATGCTGTATTTGAAATCGGCAACCTGTTCTTTGGCTACGTCTTCTGGGTCGATGAATCCAATACCTACCATCGCGGCCCGCTGTATGGCGTGTACACGGCCATGTATGCGTTTTCGGTTATCTATCTCGTCGTGGAATCGGCGCGCGCCAGCCGTCTGTATCAATCTACGAGCGTTGCGCCGATGGTGGCAACTGTCATATGCCTTGCAAGCGGCGTCGGCGGCCAGATAATAAACAGCAATGTGCGCGCCTCGTGGATGGCGGTGAGCATGGCCGTGGTGCTCTACTATCTTATCTATTCCGATGTCGTGCTCCGAAACGACGCGCTGACCCACCTTTTGAATCGCCGCAGCTACGGGGAAATGGTCAGGAATCCTCCACTGCCCTGCACGGTCGTGCTTTTCGACATCGATGATTTCAAGATCGCCAACTACACGTACGGGCATTCGTATGGAGATATCTGCCTGGTTGAGATTGCCAGGCAGATCAGGCGCTTCTTCGGCGGTTCGGGGCGCTGCTTTCGCACGGGCGGGGACGAATTCGTTGTCATCTCGACTGCTGGTCCAGAGCAGGTCAAGGTCATGCATGACGAGTTCCAGAAGGCGATGAGCAAGGTGCGCGAAGCTGATCCTGGCATGCCAGGTGTGTCGGTGGGTTATGCGGTTGCCGAAAAGGGCTGCACGAATATTGCAGATGTCATCAATGCGGCAGATGCATCGATGTACGGGGCCAAACGGGCTACCAAACACACAGCGCTTTTGCAGTAGCTTGAGCGGTGGGGAGCACCGAGGCCGACATCCAAGTTCGTGTTGCCGCTCGCGAACTTTTTATGCACTGCTTGTGGGCAAAACACGTTAAGCTTGTTCTGTGGTGGTATGGAAGAAGGGCGTTCCATGTATTCAACGAGTGCTACAACGATGGAAGACCGCATACGCGCCAAAGCGGCTGAGCTCGGCTTTTGCAAGGTCGGTTTCACCACGATGAACGATTTCCAACGTGTGTCGGGAGAGGCGACCCGGCGTGCCTATCCCACATTTTTCCGAAATATGATCGAACGAGGGTCGCACCCGCGTGAGCTGTGGCCCCAGGGCGCGTCGATCATCGTGCTCGCCTACGACTATTCGCGGCACCGCTATCCGGATAACTTGGTCTCCCATATTGGGCGAACATACCTCTCCCGTTCGTATCTGCCGCTCGAAGACTCGCCTGCGCGTTTGCGGCTTGATGCGTTCGAGTCGTTCCTGGCTGACGAAGGCATTGGTTTCGAGCCTGATCGCAACGCGCTTATGATGCGTCCAGCCGCTCTGCGTGCGGGCGTGGCATCTTTTGGGAGAAACAATTTCTGCTATGTGGACGGCGTTGGTTCATTTGTCATCTTGTACGGGTACATGGTCGATGTGGAGCTTCAGCCGAGTGCGGCGGCTCCCAATTGCGTTTGCCCTCCGCATTGCCGCGCGTGCATCGAGGCGTGCCCCACGAAAGCGTTGAAAGACGAGTTCGATTTGCATTTGGAGCGATGCATCCTCTGGGATAACGCCATAGCCCCAAAGCGTGGCGATGGCCCCGATGTGCCGCTCGATCATCGCGATGCCATCGGCACGCATGTGCATGGCTGCGACGTTTGCCGCGAGGTATGTCCCATGAATAGCCAGGCGTTGCGCCATGACCGGCCAGGCCTTGTGGAGGATCCCGTTGTCGAACGTATTTCGCAGAAGTTCTCCCTGGAGGCGCTGCTGCACATGCCCGACGGGTTCTACGAAGAGTGCGTGTTTCCCATCATGTACAACTATTCCCGAGACCCCGCCGTGTTTCAGCGCAATGCCGCCGTTGCTATGGGAAACTCGGGCGATACGCGCTACATAGCGCATCTGCAGGCTGAGCTCGCAAACCCCAATCCCGTTGTGCGCTCTCATGTTGCATGGGCGCTCGAGAAGCTGCAGGCCCAGAGCTAGCGGAAGTTCCCGACAGAGGGGACAGACCCCTATAGAGGCGCCGGTGTCGTCGTCCAAATCATGGACTGCAGTCGCTTTGTTTCGGATTTTCGTAGCGTTCACCTTGTTTGAATAGTACGATGTGAGTGGAGAGGATTTCGAACCCAATAGACCGATATGTTGCCATTCGGGCATATGTCCCGAGGAAGGGGGCTTTACACTATGCGGTCGCTAGACCTTACGCGCATATCGCCGCAAGACGTGCGCGCGTGCCAGGAAATCGCCTCAGAAGCTGGCGTGGATGTAAAGGACTGCTATCAATGCGGAAAATGCACGGCGGGCTGTCCACTTGCCGAAGGTATGGACCTCATGCCGCGCGAGGTAATCCGTTTTCTGCAGCTCGGGGCCATCGATGTGGTGCTCGACGCCAAGACGCCATGGATTTGCGCGCAGTGCGATGTCTGCTCGAGCCGCTGTCCCCAAAACGTTGATATCTGCTCGGTTATGCGGGCGGTGCGCCAGGCCTCAAAACGCGCAGGCAAACGCCCTGTTCCCGAAGCGGACATCTTCGACGACGAGTTCATCGCCAATGTGCGTGCTCACGGCGTATCTAACGAGCAATATCTCGCGGCGGCTTTCAACGTGAAATCGGGCCACTTGATGCAGGACGCGGACAACGCGGTGCGTATGCTCACGCGCGGCATGGTGGGCGTCACCATGCACAATATCGAGGGCCGCGCCGAAGTCGCCGCGCTCATCGATAGGGCGTTGGCAGCCGATGCGGCACGTCATGCGGCACGGGAGACGGAAGGCGGTGAGGCATAGCATGAAGAAGTACGCGTTTTTCCCCGGCTGTTCGGCGCAGACGACCGGCGTGTCGTTTACCCGTTCGACCGAATACGTTGCCGAAAGAATCGGCTTCGAGATGACCGAGATCCCCGATTGGAACTGCTGCGGAACTTCGGCCGCTTCGCTCACGAGCCCCGAGCTGACCGTGGCCTTGCCCGCTCGTAGCCTCGCGATTTCCGAGCGCGAGCTTCCCGGCCGTGACGTTGTCACGGCTTGCGCGGGCTGTTTCCGCTCGCTCAAGACCTCGCTTGTCTATGCGCGCGAAAGCGAGGAAAACCTCGCCCACCTGCGCGAGCTCATCGACATGCCCTATGAGGCGAAAGCCAACGTGGTGAGCTTGCTCGAGGCGTTTGACGACGATGAGGTGCGCCAGGCAATCTCGCAAAAAGTCGTCCGCAAGCTCCGCACTCTGAAAGTAGCCTGTTATTACGGCTGCGCTATGGTGCGCCCCGCTGGCATATGCAATTTCGACGATCCGGAAGATCCGCAGAGCATGGACGATCTCATGCGGCTCATCGGCGCGGAGCCCGTTGACTGGGCGTTCAAGACCGAATGTTGCGGCGCCGCCCAGCAGATGGCCGTTCCCAAGCAGGCCCGCCCCATGATCGAACGCATCTTCGAGAACGCAGTCGCCAATGGCGCCGATTGCATCGTCACCTCGTGCCCGCTGTGCATGCTCAATCTCGACATGCGCGAAGCCGAGATCAACCGATCCCGCAAAATCCGCGGCGAAGAGCCCTTCGATATCCCGTGCTACTACTTCACCGAGCTCATCGGGCTGGCGTTTGGCGGCACGGTGGAAGAACTCGGCATCGACATCCATTTCCATCCGGCCGAGCTCTTGCTGCTGCAGCGCGAGCTGGATGCGCTCAACCTCGAATACGAGGAGATGATCGCGGCCGCGGAAGAGAAGCGCAAGAAAGATGAGATGGCGGCAAAGATCGCTGCGAAGAAGGCCGAGAAGGCGGCCAAGGCGGCTGCTGCTGCGAAAGCCGCAGAGGCGAAGACAGCCGCGGAACAAACCGCTGAGGGAGAGGGGGCCGCACGATGAGCAGAATCGGCGTATTCCTCTGCTATTGCGGCAGCAATATCGCCGCAACCGTCGATGTGGAAGCCGTCGCCGAGATGGCACGCACGCTTCCCGACGTCGTATATGTGGAGACGAACAAGTACACGTGCTCCGATCCCGGCCAGGAGGGCGTGAAGCAGGCCATCATCGACCACGAGATCGACCGTGTGGTCGTGGGCGCCTGCAGCCCACGCATGCACGAGCCCACATGGCGCAAGCTTCTGGCTGACACACCTGTGAATCCCTACATGCTCGAGGTAGCCAACCTGCGCGAGCAGTGCTCGTGGGTGCACAAGGACCGCGACATTGCGACCGAGAAGGCCAAAGACCTGGTGAAGATGGCCGTGGCCAAGGTCGCGCGCCTGCAACCGCTGCATTCCATCGAGATCCCGGTGCACAAGAAGGCGCTCGTCATCGGCGGCGGCATCGCGGGTATGCAGACTGCGCTCGACATCGCCGACGCGGGCTTTCAGGTGACTATTGTCGAGCGCGAGACATCGCTGGGCGGCAAGATGGTCATGCTCGACAAAACCTTCCCGACTATGGATTGCTCGGCGTGCATCTGCACCCCCAAGATGTCGGAGGCCGGCGCGCACCCGAACATCGACATCCGCACGCTGGCCGAGGTGGAGTCTGTCACTGGCTACATCGGCAACTTCCAGGTGACCATCCGCGAGAAGGCCAAGT
>CACZSV010000034.1 GCA_902783925.1 uncultured Coriobacteriaceae bacterium | reverse complement strand
TTCTACTGCATGTTTGGCATTGCTGCGGTGACGTTCATTCGCGTTTTGCCCCTCCCTTGGCCTGAAGTAATAGACCAAATTCTCTGGGTCATTTCGCTTTTGGCATGCGTGTTCATTCTCGGTGCGGCTGGCTGCATTATTGCGAATCGCTTCATGCCCTTTGTATCTGGCGGTAACGACAACGCGTCTTCTGTTGCCGTCATGCTTTCTGTGGCGCAGCGACTGGTCGACCCGGAGGCGCGCGAACGCTATGCGATGGAGCGACCCATCGTCAAGGACAACGAGTACTATCCGAGCGCCCTCGATACTGATGTCGATGCAGATAATGACGATGCGTTCAATCCCGACGAGCCTGATCTCGACGAGCCTGTGATGCATGACGAAAACTCCGCGATCGAGGCTGGCGTTGTGCCTGAAGGCGCAGAGATCGCCTACGATGACGACGGTCTGCGCGATGATGCCACCGTCGCGTTTCCGATGCTGTCGCCTGAAGAGCAGCTCAACGTTTTAGCCGATACTGCTGCAGCCGACCTCAAGGGTCAAGACGATGCCGATAAGGCATATTCACTCGACGATGTCGAGTCCGAGCCTGCCACGAATCTTGGCGGTATTCCAGAAATCAAGGTTCCCGAGCTGGACTTCAACCTCGATGAGGGAGCCGATGCGCCGGTCGCCAAGCCAGCGGAAAAACTCGACGATTCAGTCGTTTTTGCCGAGTATCTCTCGGAGGACAAAAAGAAGGCCGAAGAAACACCCAATGAGCCTCAACGTTTGGAAGCCTCCGAGTTTGCTGAGCTCGATTTTGGCGAGACAGAAACAGATGAAGTGGTCGAAGCGCAAAATGAGGAGCCTGCTTTGGCCGAAAACGAAGATGGATCCGAGGAAAAGCCCGCCCCTGCTCCGGTCTATACGCCAATCGCCCCCGCGCAGCCCAAACGTGAGCGTCGCAAGCAGCAGGCGTCGGCCGTGCCCTCTTGGTACTTGAGCGCCAAGGAAAAGGCGGCAAAGGATAAAAAGGAGCGCGCGGAAGAAAACGATACGAGCGAGGCAAACGGGGCAAAAGAGACAAAAGAGACAAAAGAGACAAAAGAGGCAAAAGAGGCAGTTCCCAATATGTACCGCTCGCGCTTTGCCGATATGCCGGCTCGTCCGAGCGGTGCGTTTGCCGCGCGTGCGGCGCATGAGGAACCGGAACGTAGCAGTTCTGTTGCAGCTGAGCCAGATCAAGACGAAGCACGCGCTGCATTGCAGCAGGATGAAGCGGCTGCGTCAGAAGTGCAGGCTGCAGCCGAGGCACCGGACAAGCAACCCGAACTCGAGCTCGGTCTTGAACCCAAGCCTGAGCCTGTTCTGGATTTGGAGATTCCCGACGATCAGCTCGATGAGCTGAGTCCCGATACCAGCGGGTTGTTTGCACGTGTCAAGAAAGAGCCCGAATTCGAGCCCGAAAAAGGTGAGGGCAAGGTCACCGACCTCACCACCCGTATCCCGAATATCGGTTCATCGGATGACAAAGTGCGAGAAGAGCGCAGGGCGCTTCAAGAAGAGCGTGCGGCACGTGAAGTGCGGCCCGAGCTTCAGGAGATTCCCGCGATTCTCGATAAGGAAGCTGCTGCAAAGAGCACTTCTTCCGAGGCGAAACCCGCCTCGAAACCAGCGCGCAAGACCCCTACTGCTCGTCATCTAACCGAGGAGTTCACGCCAACACGCGCTGTCGATGCGCGCAGCAACAGGCCTTTCGGCGACAATCGCCAAGAGGCTCCCGTGAGCTCGACGTACGAGGACACGCCGCAGGCGTCGCCTTCCTTCGATCCGTTTGTCCCGAAGGACGAGCGTTATGTTGATGATGAGCCCGAATATCGCGCTCCACGCTCGAGGGCGGGGCTGTCTGGAAGAATGCCCTCTGTTGGCTCGAGCGATTTCAGCGCGACGCAAAGCTCGCCGGCTATGACTGGTTCCTTCCCGTCGCTCACGGGCTCGTTCCCAGCGCTTTCCGGGTCGATTCCCACGGTTAATGCGAATGACTTTACCGAAGCTGTTCAGCCCGGCACGATGAACGACGACGCCATCGACGACTTCATGGCAGCTGGAAAGACGACGGAGATCAATATCCCTGAGTCGCGTCTGCACAACGCCGCCGACAAGATCGGGGGGCTGTTCAACCGCAGAAAGGGCGGAAAGAATAATGCCCAGGATGCAGGCCAGGATGACTGGGGAGAGGATGACTTTGGCTGGAAAGGCGGCGCCTACTATGATGGCGAAGCAGCCAGTGCGTTTGACGCTGCTCGTGAGCGAGCAGCTCAGATTCGCGATTCCGTTGTTACGATGACCGAAAGCGACCTTCTGGATAAAGAGGTGTGGTTTGTCGCGCTTGGCGCTTCAAGTGCAGGTGCTCAGGGCATGAAGAACTTCCTCGATCTGCATGCAAGCGAGCTTAGAGGTTCGCTCATAATCAACCTCGAAGCTGTTGGCGCTGGGCAGATTCACTACATCGACATGGAAGGCACGGGCAAGCCCAATCGTAGCGATCGTCGTCTTCAGAGCTTGGTTAAGAAAGCGGCAAAGGATCTCAAGGGCTCCGAGATGAAGCCGAAGAGCTTGGAATGGCGCAACACCGATGCGACGCCCGCCATGATAGAGGGTATGCGCGCTATCACGCTTATGGGATTTGCAGAAAACGGCGTTGCTCCTGTTAACTGGCATACCGCCGATGATACGTCTGATATCGTCGACGAAAACAACTTGGAATACGTGACCCGTTTGCTGCTCAACGTTATTGAGAATTCGTAGGAAACATTCTGAGCAGTATTGACCTGCTCATCGGCCCTGCATTCTCCATTCGCAATATCTCTATGGCGCTTCATCGAAAAACGAAGCGCCATAGCCTTTTTATGCTGGTAAAACCGCTATTTTGGGAACCGTTGTTGACGTAGTGTCTTGGTGGGAGGCCCTTTCATGCAGAACCCAAAAATCAAGCGTGCAATTATTTCACTTACCGATAAGACGGGAATCGAGGATTTTGCGCGTGCCCTTGTTGACGAGTTTAGCGTTGAGATTGTGAGCACGGGCGGAACGGCCAAGGTGCTTGAGCAGGCTGGCATTCCCGTTGTTCCCATCGACGAGCTCACCGGGTTTCCAGAGATGATGGACGGCCGTGTCAAGACCTTGCACCCTAAGGTGCACGGGGGCCTTCTTGCGCGCCGCGATCTGGATACCCATATGAAAGATGCCCAGGACAACGGCATCGGCATGATCGATATGGTCGTTGTGAACCTGTATGCGTTCGAGGCTACTATCGCTAAGCCAGACGTC
>CACZSV010000033.1 GCA_902783925.1 uncultured Coriobacteriaceae bacterium | reverse complement strand
GGACCAACTTCTTCGACGAGTTGGAATACTGCACCATCACCGTCAAGTCGAACCTCGATGACCCGAATTACCCCGATCAGACCTACCGGCTGCTCAGAGGAACGCAGATCACGGTGCCCGACAACATTTACAAGCAATTACCGCAGGGCAAGGACCTCGATCACTGGACGGCGAAGGGGAAAGCCCAGCTTCCGGAGACGGATTACAGTTCGGGCGCGACACTCAGCATCACCGAGGACACCACCTTCACGGCGCAGTGGATGAAACCCAGCTATTCCGTGAGCTTCGATGCGAATGTGCCGACGAATGCAACCACGACATGCACGGGGTCCATGGACGACCAACGTTTCGCACGCGACGAGAGGGAAGCGCTCAACGCAAACGGGTACACCCTGCCGGGATATGATTTCGCGGGCTGGAACACAGAAGCAGACGGCTCTGGGACCGCATACGCCGATGAGGCGGAAGTTATGAACTTGGTCGACGCGGACAGCACAATCACGCTCTACGCGCAATGGAATGCCAAGCCGTACGAAATCGTGTTCAACCCGGGCGACATCGGCGGCAACGAGCACAGGCAGACGGCGTACTTCGACCAGCCGGGCAAACTCGAGACGTATTCGGATACGACGTTCGGCTGGAGTTCGGATAGCAAGAAGCTGCACGGGTGGGCCGGCACCGGGTTCGGCTCCTTCTTCGGCGATGGCGTGAGCTTCATCAATCTGTGCGGGGAGCCCCTTGCGGATGGAAGCTTGGCAGATCGGAAGCTGACCGCCGAATGGGTGCAAGGCGGCCAGATCGTCGTCACGGTGACAAAGGACAGCGTGCCGCAGGAAAGCCTGACTAACGAGTTCTCCTTGGTCGACGGGTCCGGGTCCGAATTCAGCGTTCCTGTCTCGTATGAGAACGGGAAGTACATCTTCGACCCGTCGAGCGTCAGTCAGCCAGGAAGCGAGCCGGCGCAGCTTCCGCCGGGTGCCTACGACCTCTCCTTCGAGGCCAACGGCTATCCGAGGGCGACCGCACGTATCACGTATGGTACCGAGAGCGCCACGAGTGTCGTGTTCGCCTACTACACCGTCAGCCTGATCAAGGATCCCGGCTATGCCGATTATCACGAGGTCTCGATAAGCGGGGGCGAGCCTGTCACGGGAGAGGCCAACACGGTGGTCGCACTCGATGGCAGCGAGTTGAGCGTAAAGACGACCGTTGCGGATGGCTATCGCTTCGCCGGTTATACCGCTTCTGGGGTAGCGCCAGCCTGGGAAGGCGGCGACCCGTCGAGGGCGGAGCAGGCTGTCGTGGTGCAGGGTGCGGCAGTCATCGCTGCGCATGTTGCGCCGAAGTCCCGGCTCGTCATAACGCCCGCCCCGCGAACTTTGACCTACAACGGCCAAATCCAGGGCCCGGGCGATACGGCCTATGTAGATCCCGCCGAGATCGCAGGGGCATTTACGGCCGATGGGCTGCGGGAGGGCGATTTGCTCGCGAGCGCCGTGCTCGACGGTCAAGGAAGGAACGCCGGGGATTACGATCTTGTCGCGAGCAACGCCGTCGTGGCGAACGCTGCGGGCGACAACGTGACAGATGACTACATCATCGTCTACGAGCCCGGCACACTCACCATCGAGCCTGCTAAAGTCTCTATCACGGTGAATACCGCATTTAAGGTCCAAGGCGAGGCTGACCCTGCTTTCACTGGCTCGGTCGAGGGGCTTGTCGCCGAGGGCGATTTGGGTGAGGTTATATTCATCCGAACCAATCAGGAAGAGGAGCCGGGCACCTACTCCGGCGTTCTTGATGCTCAGTACACTGCCAACCAGAACTATGAAGTAGTCGTTTCCAAAGGTGATTTTATTATCAAGTCTCCGTACGCCCAAAAGGGTATTCTCGTCTTTGACTTTGGGGGCGGGACCCTTGACGGCAAGACAAGCCTGACCATCGAAGCCGACGTGGGCGACGTGATTACCATCCCGAAGGCTCCCGTGCGCGACGGCTATACATTCAAGTACTGGAAGGGTTCGGAGTACAACCCCGGCGATAAGTACACAGTCGAAGGGGACCATTTGTTCACTGCTGTATGGGAAAAGAACCCGAACGGCGGTGGGGGCAGCAGTGACGGAGGGAGCGCTACGAATGGAGGAAGCGCTACGAATGGAGGGAGCGCTTCCGACGCCTCGGCGAAAGGGACATTGCCAAATACCGGCGATGTGCTGGGTGGGTTTGTTGGCGTATTGGCCATCGCGGTTGTACTTGCGCTCTGCTTTGCAATCGTTGCTATATTCCAGCGCAGACGTCGCACGACAGGACACGATGCGAAGCGCAACCGATAATGAGGGATGATTTTGCAAACGCTGCGCCTGCAGGTCGGCATGAGGAAAAGTGCGACAGCTCGAGGAAAGTATCGGATTCGTTCAAGAGGATCGTTGTTGTGAACTCGCCTCTCGAAACGGGCATCGGTAATGCTTGTTAAGTAACCCGAAGGCCGTCGGTTCGAATCCGGTTCCCGCAACCACATGACCTGCGGCTTTGTGAATACAAGACCGCTTTCCGATTCGCTTGTTTCAAAGAATGGGGTTTCGCATGAGGGCGAAAATGCTCTCGCGATGCGGTACGCTCCTGTCGCTCGCGCCTTCCGTCGACTTCCAATTCGATATCATGCCCGACGGGGCTCTGGGCG
>CACZSV010000032.1 GCA_902783925.1 uncultured Coriobacteriaceae bacterium | reverse complement strand
TATCGCCTTCCCCAAGACGAGCTCGGGCGCAGACCCTATGACGGGCGCCCCCGGCGAGGTAAGTCGTCGTCAGCTCAAAGAGGCAAACATCAGCGTGAACCTGTAAGTATCACGCAGATCAATCTTTTAAGGCAGAAGAAACGAGCTGCTTGTCTCGTATGTCCCGCTCCGAAGCACAATGTCACCGTCCAATTCTGGACGGTGACATTGTCTCTTAATCGCCACTATTAACAGTACTGGCTAAGGATTCGACCTCTGCAACCGAAATGCCAGCGGCCACGGCAATCTGCTCAAAATCAAGTGTACCCATTTTTAAAAGACGGCAAGCGACAGCTGTTTTCTCTTGCTTGATGCCCTTTTGAATTCCCCGCTCGGCAGCTTCGTGTTCTTTGCGTGCAAGGTAGTCTTGCCGAGATTGATATTCAAGCTCTGCCGACTGGTAGGCATCGTAAGCTTTTACAACCTCGGGGTCGCCTACAGCGTAGCCATACAGCTCCGCGAATTGTTCGATGGAATGATGGCAGCTCATGATTTCGCTCACGTCCTTTTTGTTGCGGTAGCCGCGGACAAGCAAGTACGCCCACGACAGGAGCTCGTCTCCGAGCACTTCATCGGTGAGCTCAGTATAGCGCTTCCGAACCTTCTCAAGCTCAACCACCACAAAGAGAATCCGGCTTGACGTCAGGTTTTGAGGCTCTTCCTCGGCTGTCCAGCGCATTCCAGCTACCTCGACAAAGCTTTCCGAATCGGAAAACAGGGCCTCATCATTCAGCAATGTAACAATTATGACCTGCGGTATGCCCTTGTAGCTTTTCAAACCGCGACGGGTGTTTGCAACCATGAGCTGGGAAGCATAGAACAACGAACGGTTCTCGATGTCTTCCGGGTAGCACTGAGCTTCGAGGTCGATTGCTCGGTTAGCGCTCAACAACCGAACGTCGAACCGAGGCGATTTGCAATTGACGCTTCCTTCCACTGATGTGTGCTCGGCGCTGATCTCGTCGATTTCTTCCAATAAATCAATGCCGACATGCTCAAAAATGCTGTTGAGGAGACCTTTCGTTATTTCGCGGGATGATTGACTGCCGAATATCCGAATAAAAGCTTCATTGAACAGTGGATCAATATGATTGACTGGTTTCTGTTTGCTTTCAGGCATCTTGTGCTCCTCTCAAATATGGAACATATGTTCGTATAATCAAGATATCGTTCAAAGGCAAAGCGCGAAACAGTCCCATCAGTCCGAATTGAAATCGGACTGATGGGACTGTTGTTTAAAAAAAATCCTAATCGATAGCTTAATTACAAACATTGGTTCGATTATTCGGAGGATACATGGGATATCAAGAAACGTTCAGACCCATTGACCATCTTGCAGAAGCAGCGGGTATCAGGGAAGCTATTGAAGCATTTGGGGATTGTGTCGAGATACCGGGCTACTGCCATTTTTACTGTGCAACACGTTCAAAAGAAAAGTTCGATGAAGACGGTAATCCACAACTATACGTCTGTGTAGGTGGAGACCGTTGTGTGTCGATGCGTATAGGGCAGTTCGCTCTTGAAACACCACTTGATTGGATCTACAGCGACCATTTTGAGGATCTGGATGACGCGGTGATTGACGAGGCGATTCTCGAGCGTCCTGACCTCGCCGCCGCAGCTCGTGCCGAAACAGAACAGCGTTTCAAGGGGCTCGTAGAAGAGAATCGTCGATGGCACGCGGAGCTTGACCGCCAGTGCGAAGAGCTTCGCCCCATAATTGCAAAGTATCTTTCTGAACACGGCCCAACTCGGCATCAAGATATGTTCAAGGTGAAGGAGTTTGCTGGATATTCAGAGCTACGCAATGTAATAACGCAATTGATGAATGAAGGCTTGATTGTCGCAAAGCGTACTGGGAGAACACGGCAGCTTCCGCTATATGAACTCGCCCAGAATGCGCAAATTTGATTTGTGATCTGTGATTGCAGTGTTTTTCGGTTGCTGTTTCCCTGACATCTGTGCTTCCATGCTAAACTAGAACAAATGTTTGCTTTGTTTAAAGGGAGGGGTGCATGCAGCCAACTTGCCTCGTAAACGCGAATGAAACTCGTCATCATGGAATTGTTTCGGCCACCGAAGACGCCATCGAGAGGTTGTATTCACAATCCAAAAATATTTCCTTCTATTCTGTAGCCAAAGAGGCGGGCGTCGCTCGCAGTACACTATATCGTAGAGACGATTTAAGAAAGCTTGTCGAAGAGGCGAGAACTCGCAATACGAGCCGAAGCCTCGAGATTCCAAGCAAAGCACAGCTGCTAAAAAGAATTGCCGAACTCGAATCCGATCTAAAGTGCGTGCGAAGGGAGCTCAAGAAAGCACGGTGTTCGTCCTCTCTCAATCTAGTTCGCTATGCTTTCGTTCAATTTGAAGAGGCTGCTTGACCGTTACTTGCAAACGAGCGATTCCGAGTTCCGGATAGATCTGAGAACGGCGATATGCAGCGCATTTTGAACGGACAGCCCCATATCGTGTCGAACCTTCTCAAATGCCTCAAACGTCTCTTCATCAATTTCGAACGATACGGTTTCCAGCTTGTCCTTAGGCACAATCCTTTCTAGAAGATCGCGCTTTCGGTTACGTAAATCATCTGCTGCTGAATTGTTGAGCGCCTCGATGCGTTCGTCCGCTTTGTTGGTCGGCAGTTCTCCTAGCCAGATTCCATAATCGACAAACGAATCGCGCAGCATTTTGCAAATTAGCCAAGCCAATGTGCGATGACTATCTCTGATGCTTATTCCGCCGAACCAGGCTTTGAACCCAAGTGTTTGTGACCACCAGAACTCTGAATTGGAAGTCAGAGGCTTCGGGTTTGCCTTGCGAAGCTCCTTCAGGCTAAAAAATCTGGTTTCGTATTGTGCTACAAGGCAACTAGAGTCGGGGTTGCTAAAGTAGGAGACTACGGGCATGACGACAATGGGATGATCGTCACACGAGTCGTAATCAAAATCCTTCAAACAATGAAACAGCGTTTTGGCATGTGAAGACGCACCCATGATATCCGCATGGCCGCTCGGTGACGGCGAGTTTCGAAGTACTTCTTCAACGCACTTGAAAAGCAGCGGCTCGTCTGCAGCCCAAAACAAATCGTGAATCGTTGGCATATCTTCAGCTGCAAATCCAGTTAGCTCCCAATGGGGCAAGTAGGCGTCTCTAAGGACGACATCATCGAGCTTGTTATGGGTTTCAAGAGGCAACGCGGCGAACTTCCGAATTCCGTCTTCTAGAATTATTGCAACATGCTGCTTGTCTTCCAGCCATGAAAAGAGTGCGTCAACGTCGGCATTTGAAGCCGGGAACTCGAACTCACGTTCCACGGTACGAAGCGAATCCATATTGATTGGCATGTCAAACATTGTTGATTCATCCTTATATTCCAGTGTCATTCTCGATGGTTTCAAAGTAGTTGTTGGGAGGCGTTGAGCTCAACAGTCCCATCAGTCCGATTTCAATTCGGACTGATGGGACTGTTTGAAGAGATAAAAGTCGGAGTGCTGATAAAGTGCTCCGGCTTTTCATTTGCATATAATAGACATCGTCTTGTATATTTCATAAAGGTACATGATTGTGAGCTGTGTCCACCCGTCTTGGGATAGAGAGCGAGGCTTTCCAGCATGGATATACGGTATCTGGAAGAATTCGTCCACACTGCGGAAACGGGCAGTTTCAAGCAGACTGCAGCTCATTTCTTCGTGAGTCGCTCGGTTATCAGCCGTCATATCTCCGCGCTTGAAGATATTGCCGGCGCCCGCTTGTTTGTGAGGGATAGGCACACGGTGAGGCTGACCGACGCCGGCGAGGTTTTCTGCCGCGAGGCGAAAATCGTCCTGCGCGACTGGAACACAGCGCTCGACCGTGTCCGGGAAGTTTCCGAAAAAAAGCTGACGCTTGTCCGCATGGGCTACCTGAGAAACGCGGCACGGCCAATACTTGCGCAGTTCATACGCGAGATGAACAGGCGTTACCCAGACGTCAGGCTTTCGCCTGTATGCATGGAGCATCACGAACTCGTGCGCGCATTGGCAGAGCACAATGTCGATCTCGCGCTCGCCGTGAATATTAGCCCGGAACTCTCGGGCGGGTATCGCTCTACATCCATTTACAAGGATCATTACACGGTGGTCTGCGCGAAAGACCAGCGGCTTGCCCGTGAAAAGGGCTGGGTCGACCTCGACGACCTTCGGGGCTTGCCCTTGCTCATCCCCGATAGCTATGTATACGGCGGAACGTCGAGCTTCATCAAAGACGTCGTCGACGACGAAACGATGGCGATTTCGCGTGCATTTTACAGCGACGCCGACATACTCACGCTCAAAGTCGAGACCGAAGGCCTGTTCGCTTTCTCGTCCACGATGAATAACATACTGTTTCGTGACAGGCTCGCGGTGCTGCCTATCGTTGATGTCGACACTTCGTTTGAGGTGAGCGCGTTTTACCACGACGATTTTGCCGGAGAGGGGTTTGAAGCGTGCAAATCCGTCTTCGAATGGTGCAATGCGCATATGAAGGAATGGCAGCCCAGTCTTGCACTCGAGCCTTAGGCGAATCAAGAGGTGCATTTTCTGCAACCGGGATTCATAGAGTGCACTCTCGTTACGGGGTATCCGCGACTACAGTATCCATGTCAGTTTTAATTGCCTACATAAAAGGAGAATGACATGGCAGACAAGAAACTCGAGCGTGATTATGCAACGATGAGCGTTTCGGAAATCGTCGAATGCGTCATCGAGGATTCCAAGAAGCAGCGCACCTTCACCGAGCGCCAGGACGGCAACAACGGCAAGAACATTGCCTGCATGGTCCGCGGTGCACTGAAGTAATAAGCATCTGCTCAAAGCAGCAATACGGGGCCGGGCGCACAAGCGTCCGGCCTTTTTGCGTGTGATGCTGGCAGACTTGCGATAATCGCGCACGGCGTTCAAGCTAAATGAGGTACTATGGTGCGCTGTGTAACGTTTACGAACATGGGAGAGAAACGCCATGACCATTTTGAAGATGAGCAAATGCTATGCGCCTACGCTGAAGGAAGATCCTGCTGGTGCTGATATCGCAAGTCATCGCCTGCTTTTACGAGCGGGCATGATTCGCCAGATGGGGTCGGGGACGTATACGTTCTTGCCTCTCGGCATGCGCGTGCTCAACAAGGTCGAGGCTATCGTGAACGAGGAAATGGATGCGGTCGCTCAGCAGATTCTCCTGCCCATTTTGCAGCCTGCCGAGCTCTGGCACGAATCGGGGCGCTGGGACGATTACGGCCCCGAGCTTATGCGGCTCACAGATCGCCATGACCATGAGCTGTGCCTTGGTCCCACGCACGAAGAGCTCATCACCAATCTTGTGCGAGACGAGCTGCGCAGCTACAAGGACCTCCCATGCACGTTGTATCAGACACAGGTCAAGTTCCGCGACGAAGTTCGCCCCCGTTTTGGCTTGCTGCGCACGCGCGAGTTCATCATGAAAGACGCCTACAGCTTCAACGCGGACGAGGAAAGCCTCGATGCGAGCTATAGGGAGATGGAAGTCGCGTATGCGCGCGTGTGCGAGCGCCTGGGGCTCGAGTTCCGCAAAGTTGCAGCCGATGGCGGCCAGATTGGCAAAGGCGAGACCTGCGAATTCATGGCGCTTGCGGAAGCGGGCGAATCGGACCTTGTGCATTGCACTTGCGGCTATGCTGCAGATGCCGAAGCCGCTCAGGTCGGCGTCGAGATCATGCCTGCAGAGCAGCGCGAGCTCGAGAAGATCTCCACGCCCGGTGTTCATACCATCGCAGAGCTTGCGGAGTTCTTGGGCATCCCAGAAAACGGCACGGTCAAGGCGCTTTCCGGTACAGACGAAGAGACTGTGTACGTGCTCTTCGTTCCTGGCGATCACGAGGCAAACGATATTAAGTATGAAGGCCTTATCGAGGGCTTCCGCTTGCTGAGCGACGAGGAGATGCTCGAGCACGGCCTGGTCAAGGGCTCTATGGGCCCGGTTGGCCTGCCGCAGGGCGTCAAGGTCGTTGCGGACGTGTCGCTCAAGGGGACGCACGCATGGACTGTGGGTGCTAATGAAGACGGATTCCACTATCTGGGTGCTGAACCCGATCGTGACTTTACGGTCGATATCTGGGCCGACCTGGTGCTTGCCAAGCCTGGCGACCTGTGCCCTGACTGCGGCAAGAAGCTTTCTGGCGACCGTGGTATCGAGGTAAGCCAGGTGTTCAAGCTCGGCGCGAAGTATTCCGAGGCCATGAATGCGACGTTTATGGACGAAGACGGCAAGGAAAAACCCTTTGTCATGGGATGCTATGGCATCGGCGTCACGCGTTCGCTTGCCGCGATCGTGGAGCAGCGCAATGACGAAGGCGGCATTTGCTGGCCCGTAAGCGTCGCTCCCGCTGAAGTCATGGTTCTTCCCCTGCAGATGGGCGATGAACTTGTCGAGCCCCTGGCAAACGAGCTTGTTGCCAAACTTGAGGCTGCTGGTCTCGAGGTGGCAATAGATGACCGCAACGAGCGCGCTGGCGTGAAGTTCGCAGATGCCGATCTGATTGGCTGGCCCTACCAGCTTGTCATAGGCAAGCGCGGTGCGAAGAACG
>CACZSV010000031.1 GCA_902783925.1 uncultured Coriobacteriaceae bacterium | reverse complement strand
TAGGGCGCACCGCATCGTGGACAGGCTGTGGAGAAATCAATAAAGGGGAGATGGAATGCGCAGCTTGAGCATAATATATCTCCGGGGACGTCGCATACGATGCAACGCGTCGGGGAAAGCGTTTCGAAAAAGGAGGTAGCCAGAACCTCCAATATATGGTTACAATCGAGCACTCGAGGCACCTTCTCGCCCCGTCGCGCAGTCTCCGCAGATGATTGTACGGCATCAGCAATACGAAGTATGAGTGAATAGACATATGGAACTGATAATTACCGAAAAAAACATCGCAGCCCAGCAGATATCGCGTCTGCTTGCCGAGGGAAAACCTCAGGCTGACAAGGTGTACAACACTCCCGTTTACCGCTTTAACCGCAATGGGCACGAATGCGTGACCATCGGCCTCAAGGGCCATATCCTTGGCGTTGATTTTCCCCGGGATATGATGTTCAGCAAAAAGAACGGCTGGGTTGGCCTGGATGCGGATGGTGAGGTCATCGACGCATCAGATGTGCCAGATACGCTTCCCACGCCCCCGTGGAAGAGCAAGCGCAGGCCCTACATTGCCGAAGGCATCAACCTCAAGAGCTGGAAAATCCCCTCTCTGCCATATCTTACCTACGCACCTCTTCTCAAGCGACCGGCCGAAAAAGACATCATCCGCTCCTTGAAGAACCTCGCGAAGAAAGCCGACGAGGTTGTCATCGCCACCGACTTCGACCGCGAAGGCGAGCTCATTGGCCTCGACGCCATTTCCGTCGTACGCGAGGCAAACGAAGACGCGCCCATCAGTCGCGCGCGGTATTCGGCGTTCGTAAAAAAGGAAATCGAGGATGCTTTTAGCGAGCAGAAGCTCCAGCCGCTCGACTATGACCTTGCCCATGCAGGGGAGTCCCGTCAATACATCGACCTTATCTGGGGTGCCGTGCTCACGCGCTATCTAACCTGCGTCAAGTACAGTGGCATAGGCAACGTGAGAAGCGCCGGCCGTGTCCAGACCCCGACTCTGGCCCTCGTGGTCGAGCGCGAAATGGAACGAGAAGCCTTTGTTCCCGAAGACTACTGGGTCATCTCCGGCGTTGCAGCTCCGAAAGACAAAGCGGAGGATTCGTTTGGCGTGACCCATGCCACGGCTCGCTTCAAGGAAGAAGCGGCGGCCAACGCTGTCATGGAAAAGATCAAGGGTGCCGATAAAGCCCAGGTGACCTCAATCGACAAGAAGCGTCGTCGTTCGAATCCGCCTGCGCCGTTCAATACGACTTCGCTCATGGCCGCTGCGAGCTCCATTGGAATCAAGCCCGCCCGCACTATGCGCATTGCAGAATCGCTGTACATGAACGGCTACACTTCGTATCCGCGTGTCGACAACACGGTGTATCCGCAGGGGCTCGATCTACGCGGCGTGCTCAAGACGCTCGCGACGGTGCCGGAGTTTCGCGAAGGCGCGGAGAAGCTCCTTGCAAAAGACAAGCTCACACCCACGCGTGGTAAGCAGGAGACGACGGACCATCCTCCTATCTATCCCACGGGTGCCGCGAGCCCCGACAATCTGCGCGCCGACGAATGGAAGGTCTACAACCTGATCTGCCGCCGTTTCATGGCGACGCTTTCTGATGCGGCAATTCTCGAAAGCACGAAGGTGACGCTCGATGTCGAAGGCGAGCCGTTCAACGCCCGCGGCGACGTGCTCGTTGTTCCAGGCTACAGAAGCGTGTACCAGTACGGGCTCAAGAAAGACGAGCAGATGCCGCCGCTCGAGCAGGGCCAAGTGCTCGATTTCGGCGATGCCAAATGCGAGCACAAGCAAACTGAACCCCCTGCGCGTTATTCCTCGGGCAGGCTTATCCAGGAAATGGAGGCCAAGGGTCTAGGTACCAAGGCAACGCGCCACGACATGATCGAGCGGCTCTACGACCGCCGCTACATCGCGAACGACCCCATCGAGCCGACACAGCTTGGAATCGCCGTGATCCGCGCGCTCGAACGCTTTGCACTGCATATCACCACTCCCGATATGACGGCGCAGCTCGAAGGCGAGATGACGCAGATTGCAGACGGCAAGCTCGAACGCGATCAAGTTGTTCTGCATTCGCGCAAGCTCCTCGCAGAGATCATGGAGGGGCTCATCCCAGCAAAAGACGAGGTCGCGGATATGATCAGCGATGCTGTTACCGCCGATAGCAGAGTGGGGGCTTGCCCCAAGTGCGGTGGCGATCTATGCGTCAAGAGCTCCGCGAAGACGCGTTCGAACTTTGTTGGCTGCAATAATTGGCCCGAGTGCGACGTGACATATCCGCTGCCGCAGGGCAAGTATGAGGCGCTCGAAGAGCCCTGTCCCGAATGCGGAGGGCCGCAGATAAAGGTAACGCCGTTCAGGGCTAAGGCGTATAACCACTGTCTCGACCCCGAGTGCAAAACCAACAAGATGGAAGAAATCGACGTCGGGGAGTGTCCGGTATGCAAGGCTGCCGGGCGCGAGGCGCGTCTGTATGCCCAGAAGAATCCGCGCACGCTCAAGCGCTTCATCCGCTGCGAGAACTTCGAGCAATGCGATGTGAGCTACCCGCTTCCGCAGCGAGGCGAGCTGACGGCGACGGGCGAGGTGTGCGAGGAATGCGGCGCACCCGAGGTCATTGTCTCCACAACGCGAGGTCCGTGGCGTATCTGCGTGAACATGAAATGTCCCAAACGCGAACGCGAAGCAGCCGAAAAAAAGAGCAAGCCACGCAAAGGGCGTAAAAAGACGACGCGGAAGAAATCGGCGGCAAAGAAATGACGGATTGCCCGACGAAAGGCGTCTTTCTGACATTCGAGGGCGGAGACGGAACGGGAAAGTCTACGCAAGCAGACCTGCTCGCCAAACGCCTTGCATCCTGTGGAAGAGAAGTGTGTCGAGTTCACGAGCCGGGCGGAACAGCGCTTGGAGAAAAGATTCGTGCGCTTTTGCTGAGTCATGAGCAAGACGATATGGTATCGCTCGCCGAGCTCTTCTTGTATGAGGCGGCTCGTGCCCAGGTAATGGCGCAGGTCATCGAGCCGGCGTATGCGCAGGGTAAGGTCATTATCTGCGATAGATTCACCGATTCGACCGTTGCCTATCAGGGGTTTGGGCGGGAGCTCGGAGCTGAGCGCGTTGGGCGGCTCAACGCCTTGGCGACAGCGGGCCATCGGCCGGATCGCACCATTTTGCTGGTGCTCGACGAAAAACAGGCACGTTCTCGTGTAATCGCGCGTTCTGCAGACGGGCGCGGTGACCGGATGGAATCGGCAGGGGCGGCATTCAATGCGCGCATGCTCGAGGGTTTCGACGACATCGCCGCGGCAGATCCGCAGCGCGTGAGGCGCGTAGATGCATCGGGAAGTATTGAAGATGTTTACGGGCGAGTCGTTTCCCAGGTCGTGGACTTGCTGCCTGAATTGAACGGGGTCAGGTCGGAGGGGGTCTTGTGAAGGATCTCTTTTCTGGCTTTGCAGCTCAGCAACCTATTCAGGCGTATCTGCAGCAGGCATATCAGTCGGGCCATATAACGCATGCATACATGCTCGCAGGAGGTCTACAGGACGATGCGATGCAGCTTGCCCTGCGTTTTGCCGCTGGCATTATCGCAGGCGATGACGATGCCGAATTCGACGAAGTCCTGCGGCAGGCGCATCCCGATCTGCACATGTTCAAGCCGGCGGGAACCGGTGGGTATCTTGTCGATCAGATTCGCGAGCTTACGCACGACGCCGAGCTTGCCCCGATACGTGCAGGGCGCAAGGTGTATATCGTTACCGAGTGCGAACGGCTTTCCGGAGCTCCTGCCAATGCGTTTCTCAAGACGCTCGAAGAACCTCCCGAAACCGTGATCTGCCTGCTGATCACGTCGAGCGAGGCAGCTGTGCTCGATACGATCCGGAGTCGCTGCGAAGTGCTCGTCTTGCAGACGGGTGCGCAAGCCCATGAGGGTGACCAGCGCGTGTTCGAGATGATGTTCGGCCTTGCGCAAAACTGCGGCTCCCGCGAACTTCTCGACAATGCAAAGGCGTTCGTCCAGATTGCGCACGATAACGCTGAGTCTTACAGCGGACAAGAAACCCAGGAATTTCTCGAGAAATACGAAGACTATCTCTCGCAGGGAGCTAAGAAGGAAATCGAGCAGCAGGGAAAACGGGAGGCAAGTGCACAGGAGCGCGCCGCCCTGCTCGGGATGCTCGGCGTGGTGCAGAACTGGCTTCGCGATTGTCTTGCCGCACACGAAGGGGTGTATGCTGCTAGTAATTTCCCCGCGCGTTCAGACCAGACGGCAGCCATCGGGGCTGCTACGTCGCTGCGGGGTCTGATGTGCGCAATTGATGCAGTAGCAAACGCCCGTTCTCGTATCTCGTATAATGTGACACCGCAACTTGCCATAGAGGCAATGTTTTTAGAAATCAGGGAGGCTTTATGCCGCAGGTAGCGTCAGTACGTCTTCGCTACGCATCCCAGGACTATTGGTTTGATCCGGCTGGTAACGATGTAAAGCGTGGAGATCATGTTTTGGTCGAGACGAGCCGTGGCCGAGAAATTGGTCTCTGCACGCAAGATGTCGAAGAGATTGACATCGAGCAGATTGCCAAGCCGCTTAAACCAGTCGTGCGCCTGGCAACAGAAGAAGATCTTGAAAAATGTGACGAACTGGCTCGCCGTGCGCAAGATGCGCTCGGTGTGTTTCGCGAGCTCGTTGAGAAACACGAACTCGATATGAATCCATCGGCTGTCGAATTTATGTTCGACGAGGAACACGCGACGTTCTATTTCACGTCTGATGAGCGCGTGGATTTTCGTAGTCTTGTGCGCGAGCTTGCAAGCGAATTCCATCTACGTATCGACATGCGCCAAATTGGTGTGCGTGACGAAGCGCGCATGCTCGGCGGGCTTGGACACTGCGGCGAAGAGCTCTGCTGTGCGCGCTTGGGCGGCGAGTTCAAGCCGGTGAGCATCCGTATGGCAAAAGAGCAGGATCTGCCGCTTAATCCTACGAAGATTTCCGGCTTATGTGGCAGGCTCATGTGCTGCTTACGCTACGAGTTCGAAGCGTACAAGGATTTCAAGGGCCGTGCACCAAAGAAAAACGGCATCATCGACACCCCGATGGGCATGGGCAAGGTAGTCGAATTCGATACCCCGCGCGAGACGGTGCGCGTCCGCATGGAAGATGGATCGAGCATCGTCCTTCCGGTTTCCGCGCTCGATACGGGAGACAAAGTCGCAAAGGAAGGGGAACGTATCCGCCCCTGCCACATATCGCAGGAGAGCTTCGATCGTGTTATGGAAGAGCTCAAGAGCGATAAAACGCTTGCCATGATGGGTGACAAGATGTTTTCTGATGACCCCTCGCTTGCCGATACAACGGCTAAAGCAGGTACAGTTGAACATATGAATAAAAGAACACGTAAGCGTCGCGAGGAAAGCTCTGCCGGGAACGATGAGAGAACGCCGCGCAGACGCAGGACGCGAAGCGCCGAGCAGAGCGGCCGCGATGAGCGAAAAAGGCGCCGCTCTGTTTCAGCGACGGACGGAAAGCCCGTGGAACACGAAACCGGCACGGCCGAGACCTCACGCCCTGCAGAGCGCGAGAATGCAAGCGCGGCCCCGAGGCAGCGACGCAGGCGCAGACGGGGTGGAAGCGGCAGATCGCAGGGATCCCAGACGGCGAATTCCGAACGCGAGCAGCAAAACTCCACGCGCCAATCTGGCAAGCCGAGGCCGGGTCAACATTCTTCGACAATCCATGGAGATTCCCATACAAGCGAGAATACGAACGACAATTCCCAGAATGCCAACAAGCGTCGGCGTCGACGGAGAGGCGGTCGCGGGAGGTCTGGTTCTGGCAACCGAGCCGGCAATCAGGGCCGCAACGACACGAATAGCACAGGCAACCGTTCTGAATAATAAGCTGTCACTTCAAAGGAGTTATGTATGGCTCTCAATCTAACCCTGCTTACCGATCTCTACGAGATAACAATGGCGCAGGGCTATTGGTCTCAAGGAAAGCGGGACACCGAAGCCTGTTTTTATGCGTTCTACCGAGAGAATCCCTTTGAGGGAGGGTATGGAGTATTCTGCGGTGCCGATCAGATCGCCGACCTCATCGATAACTTCGTGTTTTCTGATGAGGATTTAGAGTATCTCAAGTCGCTGCCTTCTCCGGACGGGTCGCGGCTTTTAGACAGCGATTTTCTCGAATGGCTCGGTGCTATGGAGCTCGATGTCAATATCGATGTCGTTGCCGAGGGGACTCCTGTGTTTCCCCGTGAACCTCTCGTCCGTGTAACCGGCCCCCTGTTGCAATGCCAGTTGCTCGAGCCGGCAATTCTAAACGGCATCAACTTTCAGACCCTGATCGCCACGAAGGCCACGCGCGTTTGTCGTGCCGCCGAAGGGCGCCCTGTTTCCGAATTCGGCTTGCGTCGCTCGCAAGGTCCTAACGGCGCGCTATCCGCGAGCAGGGCGGCTTATATCGGCGGGTGCGCATCGGTCGCAAATGTTCTTGCGGGCAAAATGTACGACATTCCCGTTGGGGGAACGCACGCGCATTCATGGGTGATGACCTTCCCCGATGAGCTCTCTGCATTCAGGGCGTATGCTGACGCCATGCCCAACAACTGCACGCTGCTCGTTGATACGTACGATGTGATCCAGGGCGTGAAAAACGCGTGTGTTGTTGGACACGAGCTCGAGGAGCGCGGGTATAAGCTCTCCGCCGTGAGAATCGACTCCGGAGATTTGGCCTGGCTTTCGAACAAAGCGCGTGAGATTCTCGATGCAGATGGACTCGATTACGTGGGAATCGTTCTTTCCAACGATCTTGATGAATACACCATCGAATCTTTGAACAGGCAAGGTGCTCAGTACACCGGTCTGGGCGTTGGGACGCATCTTGCCGCGGCGTATGGGCAGCCGGCTCTTGGAGGTGTCTACAAGCTTTCGGCGATTCGCGAGCCTGGCGAAAGCGCGTGGCAGCCGTGTCTGAAGATTTCCGAGCAGCTCTACAAGCGCACTATTCCAGGAATCCTCAACGTTCGTCGTTACTATAGCGATGAGGGGATGATGGCGGGCGATCTTATCTACGATGAAAACGATGGCATCCCCGATGTCGCGGTAATTGTCGATCCCCTTGACAGCACCCGCCGAAAGATGCTCGACTATTCGAAGCACGAAGACCTGCTCAAGCCTCTTGTGAGAAACGGATCGCTCATAGACGATTACGAATTGTCGCCTCGGGCGGCGAAGGCAAGGTGCCGCGAGCAGCTCTCGGTGCTCGACGATTCAATAAAGCGCTTCCTCAACCCTCATGGATATCCATGTGGAATCGAGAAGAGCCTTTTCAAGAAACGTGATGACATCATTGTCCAAAAGCGCGGAACCAGTGCGCTGTATTAAAAATGCCAAGAGAAACGGAACACGTGCGATGGTGAATAAAAATCAATGTCGTCTCATATTTGATTCGTGCTGCGATTTGCCTGCAGATGTGCTCGAATCCGCTAATGTCGAGTTTTTGCGGTTCCCCTTTATTCTCAACGACGGCGAACATCTTGACGACCTATGGCAGAGCATGACCCCAAGGGAATTCTACGACCGTATGCGCAAAGGCGAAGTCTCCGGAACGGCACAAATACCCATTCCCGAGCTTCTGGAACTGTTCGAACGCTGCGCGCAGGAGGGAACGCCTACGGTGTATCTGGCGTTTACCTCGGGGCTTTCGGGAACTTTCGAGACGGTGAAACAAATCGCCGAATCCATCAAAGAGGATTATCCTGATTTCGAGCTATATGCCGTCGATACCAAACTTGCTTCCATAGCAGAGGGCATTCTTGTCTACGAGGCAATCAATCAGCGCAACCGCGGTCTTTCGGCAAAGCAGCTCGCCGAGTGGGCACGCGAGGCCCGCTGGTACGTCAACTGCCTGTTCACGGTCGACGATCTCGAATACCTGCGTCGCGGTGGACGCATACCTGCAGCGGCTGCCTCGATTGGCTCGAAGCTCAACATTAAACCGCTTTTGGCATTCGACCTTGACGGCGGTCTGGCAATGATGGGTGTTGCTCGTGGACGTAAGAAGGCGCTCAAGGCACTTGTCAAGCAGTACGACGAGGGCCATGCAGACGGGTTCGGCGCCAATAGCACCGTGCTTGTTGCTTCTGCGGATTCAGAGGGCGACATGAAATGGGTCGAGGAGCATCTCAGCCAGTCCGAGATCTCCATGCCCGCAATCCGCTGTGCAATTGGGCCTGTTATCGGATCGCATGTTGGCCCGGGTATGGTTGCCATTGCCTACTGGGGAGATGACCGTAGAAAGAACATCTCCATTGCAGATAGAATCGCGAACAAGATTAACAGCGGGGAATAAAGGAAAACGCACTCGATGATCAGTTCTCTTGATACACGGATAGCTTTCTTTGGCGGCGCGGCGAATACTGCAGCCGTGGAGGCGATAGTCAAATTGCTCAATGGTGGGTTTGATGTGGTTGTTGCAACACACGACCCGCGCGAAGCTCCCGCCTTGCGAAACGCGGGCGCCGTATTTGTAAGCGACCGCATGGAGGCCTTGACGGGGTGTCAGGTCGTCATTACATCTCTGCGCACGAGCGCGGAAGTCGAGAATCTGTATCTTGGAAGCAGCGGGCTTCTCGAACTCATGGATGCCGGCACCTATGCCATCGACGTGAGCATGTCGTCCCCGCGACTTGCCCGTGAGCTGCAGGCAGTTGCGGCTGTGTCGGATATCGAGGTGCTCGATGCACCAATCGTAAATCTGGGAGACCATGAACAGCCGGTGGCGTTTATTGGGGGAAGACCGGAAACCCAAGACGACCTCGCTCCCCTCTTTCCCTATCTTGCACCCGTTGTGATGCCGCAGAAAGAGGCGGGTGGTGGCCAGCTTGCCGCGGCTGTTTGCATCATCGCGCTTGCCGGTTCGCTTATGGGCGCTGTTGAGGGGATGGCTCTGGCGCGCATCGCGGGGCTTTCCGATAAAGATGCGCTCAATGTGCTTGCATCGACTTCCGGTGGTTCGCGAGCTCTCGTCAACTATATTCCGCAGGTAATCAGTCACGATTACAGTGGGCATATCAGCGTCTCCACCTTCCTTGACGAGCTCGATGTCGCACTTGATTGTGCTGACGAGCTCGAAGTGACCATGCCAATGACCGAAACCGCCTATCAACTCTTCGAGTTGCTGCAGGCCGTCGGTGGAGAAGAGCTGAACATTCAGGCTCTCGCTTTGCTGTACGAAGACGAGCAGACCTGCGCAGACCACGGGTTGGACTGGGCGCTTGCAGACGAGATGGGCTTCGATGATTTCGATGACGATACGGGCTTCGACTCGATAATGGGTCCAGATGCAAACGGGCGCCGCAGGGGTCACGGGGGTTCAGACAATCGGCATGGCGGCCCGCCTTCTATCGACGGCTTCTTCTCGCGAAACTGAGCAATGGAATTTTACGCTACCTGTGTTGCAGGGCTTGAATCGATACTCGCAGAAGAACTGCGCAGTCTAGGTCTGAAAAGCGTGCGTCCCTTAACGGGAGGCGTGGCTTTTTTCGGTGCTCTGAAAGAGGCATATACGGCACTGCTCTGGTCGCGCGTTGCAAGTCGCGTCCATCTGGTCGTATGCCGTATTGAGGCACCGGATGCGGACACGCTCTATACGAATATCAAAGAGGTCCCATGGGAGGAACATGTCGCCGGGAATGGTACTATGGCCGTTTCCGCGCGTGGCTCCAACGAGAATCTGCGAGATACAAGGTTTACCGCCCTTCGTGTGAAGGATGCCGTTTGCGATCGCATCCGCGAACTGTGCGGCGAGCGGCCAGACGTTGATACGGAGGCTCCCGATGTCTTGATCCACGTCAGCTTACGCCAGCATCGCATGACGGTTTCCATCGATTTATCCGGTGTCTCTCTCGAAAACCGTGGCTACCGGGGTTCGACGCAGCGGCATTATGGAGATGTCGGTGAAACCATCGCGGCGGCTGCGCTTCTCAAAGTGGGGTGGGCCGAGCATGCAGCGGCGGGCAGCACGCTTGTAAACCCGTCGTGTGGCGATGGCACCGTCGCAATCGAAGCGGCGCTTATGGCTGCGGGTGTCGCTCCGGGAATCATGCGCGAGCATTGGGGATGCACGGGATGGCTTGGGCATGACGAGGAGTTGTGGAGCCGCCTTCTAGACGAGGCAGACGAACGAGCGCAAAATGCAGATAGGCGCGTGTTCGTGCTCATCTGCGGCGGGCCAGAAGAATTTGAGAGAGCTGCTGTTCGTATGAAAAGTGCAGGGGTTTCAAAATGTATCAAATACGCCAAAAGCCCCCTCGATCTTGATGCGCTCTTGAGTTCGCGCCAAGAGGGGCGCATTGTCGCCGCTGCGAATATCTTGGGGCTCGGTTCTCGGACGCCTGCGATCCTGCCTGCGCTCTACGCGTCGATTGAGGCCAATATCGAATCTGTTAAAGCGCTTGACACATGCGTTCTGATTTCTCCTGATCAGGACTTGGGTGTTTTTATGGGCGGATACGATACGAGTTTCGTGAAGACGAAGGTCGGCTCTTCGGACTGCTTTATTCAAATCATAAATTGCACATCTGAACATATAATGCAAGAAGCAGTAACAGTGCGTGGTGAGCAGGTATTTGTTCACGATGCGAACTCGCAGCAATTTGCCGATCGACTCAATAAGGTTTTCAAGCAATGCAAGAAGTGGGCAAAGCAGCAAAACGTCCATGCATATCGTGTGTACGATGCTGATTTGCCTGATTACAACATGGCAATCGACATGTACCAGGGTGCAGCAGCAGACACCGGCAAAACGCTCGTTCATGTGGCCGAATACGCTCCGCCCAAGCACATCGATCCCGGTAAGGCGGCGCGACGCATGTCGGATGCCCTGCGGATCATCACGGCGGTTTTTGGCATTGGCCCCGAATCCATTTTCGTCAAGCGAAGGATGCGGGCCAAGGGAGGTTCGCAGTACGCTGGCATTTCGGAAACGCAGCACGAGGAATCGCGTCCAATGGGAAGACTTGTCACGGCGGAAGACGGGAAGCTGTTCCAAGTTGACCTTGCCAGCTATCTCGACACGGGGCTCTTCTTGGACCACCGTGATACACGTGCTTTGGTATCCAAGCTGGTACCAGGCAAGAGCTTTCTCAACCTCTTTGCCTACACGGGTTCTGTAAGCGTGTGCGCTGCAGCAGCGGGGGCGAAGTTCACGACGAGCGTCGATCTTTCCAACACGTATCTCGACTGGGCCAGAAAGAATATGGAACTTAATGGCCTCATGAACGGCCATCAAGAATTCATCCGTGCGGACTGTATTTCGTGGGTCAACGAGACTCGTCATTCAAAGCTACGCTGGGACTTTATCTTCGTCGACCCGCCGACGTTCTCGAATTCAACAAAAATGGCAAAGCGTTCGTGGGATGTGCAGCGAGACCATGCCGAGCTTCTCATAGGGGCGAGCCGCTTGCTCACACGCGATGGCGTGATGATGTTTTCGTGTAATCTACGAAATTTCAAACTTGCGGCAGACGCGCTTGCCAAGGCCGGTGTGGTAGCGGTGGATATTTCCCATAAGACCATCCCAGCCGACTTTGAAAGAAACCCCCACATCCATCATTGCTATCTTCTTCGGCGAGGGTGAGCGTGTGATACACTTAGCGATGCTCCTCCCAAGTCTGTGGTTGCGAGCTGGTGTAAGTCAGCTTTAGTCCATGGCAGATGCGGTCGAAAGGATCCACGTAAGCGTCTGGATTTCCAGTCGTGAGCATGGCGCATCTTAGGGGTAAGACGTACCGTTTGTTACGGGTGCATAGGGCGCCCCAGGCGAGAAAATGAGTAGTGAGATAGTATCAAGCAAAAGTTTCAGTATGCGAGTGTGGGGTCAAAAACCAGGTCAGTTGGGAGGAGCGCTTGTGCTGACCAAGGACGTGACGGAGAACTATGTTCAAGCGGAGCATGAAAAATAAGAGAATATGTGCAATTCTCGTGACCGTGGCTATTGCCGCGGTTGCCTTGTCTGGACTTGTCGGGTGCCAGCTCCAGACAAACACGGAGGTGAAAAAAACTCTCACCCCCAAGCTTGCGAATAACGCAACTATCCACAGTGGCATCCTCACCGTGGGCATCAATGCGTCTAACTCGCCGTATGGTGGTTCGAATGGCAGCAATCAGACCGTTGGTCTCGATGTCGATGTGGCGGCTGCCATTGCAGAGGAGCTCGGTCTGCAGCTGCAGATAGTCGATGTCAAATCCAGCGGTCGTAACGCCCTAACAAACGGACAGGTCGACCTTGCACTGGGAATGACAAAGTCCGGCACGAGCGACAAGATTTCCTATACGGGTTCCTATATCAGCGATGGTCCGGCGCTGTTCTGCCTTAAAGGCAATGAGCCGCAATCTATCGAGGCGGTTGCATCGGCTGCCGCCGCCGGTGACGCAAAGATTCTCGTGCAGGCTGATACAACTTCGGCGATGAAGGTTCAAGAGAGCATAGGAATAGACAAGATCGTCGCTGTTCCCACCATTCAAGAGGCCTTCGAGGCGCTCCAGCGTGGCGATCAGAAATACCTCGTTGCAGATGCGGTCATTGGCGATTATTTCGCACGTAACTACGACAACGTGGTCCGCAGCGGCTTTCTGGGTGCCGATTGCGTGACCCCGATTTACGGCGTGATGATGTCGAGCAATACTGAACTCTCCAAAGGCGTGAGCGATGCGGTGAATACCATCAGCAAAAACGGCGTCTTGCGCGTCATCACTGCAAAGTGGCTTGGCGCAGATGGAAAGAGCCTCATGCCTGGCAACGTCGATATATCAAAACTTCCTGCTCGCGCGTTTGGGGTTTAGACGTCAGGAGGAAACAAATCCCTTAACGCGCCGGGTGGGTCATATGTAGATGAGAGCCATACGTTAGCAAGGAGGTACATCATGGCAATCACAGTTACAGGAAGAAAGACAAGCGTTACTCCAGCGCTCAAGCAGTATGTGGACGAAAAGATAGGGCGCGCCCTCGAAGTATTCGACAGCGCGACCATGGACGCCGAGGTCATCTTGCGCGCTGAAAAGAACCCCGCCAACCCCAAAAACGCTGTCTGCGAGGTCACGGTTCGTGCAAAAGGTGCAGTTATCCGCGTAGCAGAGGCAGAAGACGATATGTATGCGGCAATCGACATCGCCTCAGATAAGGTTACGCGTCAGCTGCGCAAGTACAAGACCAAGATCGTCGACCGCCGTGGTGGCAAGGGCTCTATCCGCCATCTCGAGGCCGAGCCGGTCGATATCCCCGATGTTGTTCCCGTTGAAGACGAGGACGACCTTCTTGTTCGCACGAAGGAAGTCGAGATGGAACCGATGACCGAAGAGCATGCACTTGTCCAGACGGATCTGCTTGGCCATGACTTCTTCGTGTATTTCGATCAGGATACGCATCAGATTCAGGTTATCTATCATCGCAAGAATGGTGGCTACGGCATTATCAAGCCAAAGGTGATTTCTTAATAGAGGAAGGAATCTGCAAAGATGGCACGTGTATACAACTTCTCCGCAGGACCAGCTGTACTCCCAGAGGACGTTCTGAGGCAGGCAGCAGATGAAATGCTCGAATATAAAGACAGCGGCATGTCCGTTATGGAGATGAGCCATCGATCCGCTGCATTCACAGAGATCATAACGAGCGCAGAGGCAGATCTGCGCGAGCTTATGGGCATCCCCGAGAACTATAAGGTTCTATTCTTGCAGGGCGGGGATTCGCTCCTGTTTGCCAGCGTGTTCATGAACCTCGCGACAAACGGCAAGGCCGATTACATCGTAACTGGCCAGTGGTCTAAGAAAGCATTCCAAGAAGCACAGATTCTTGGCGACGCCAAGCTGCTCGCGAGCGG
>CACZSV010000030.1 GCA_902783925.1 uncultured Coriobacteriaceae bacterium | reverse complement strand
TTGCCGTTTTCGAAAAAGATCATTTTCGCTGACTGAAGATTGCCAAACGCGTAGTTGCCAATTGCTGTAACGCTCTTTGGAACGCGCAGGTATTCGAGTGCTCTGCAGCCATCAAAAGCGTATTTGCCAATGGACTTCAGCGTATCGGGCAGCGCAATCGATTCGAGCTTGCTGCATGCGAAGAACATCCCCATGGGCAGCTCGGTGACGGTATCGGGAAGCGCAATGTATGTAAGAGCGCAATTCGAGAACACATACGAGCCAATATGTTCCAGGTTCTCAGGAAATGGCCCAATCGTAGAAAGCTTAGTGCAATACGCAAATGCGTTTTCGCCAAGTGCCTTCAAACCTCTTGGCAAGTTCGTCGACTCGAGCCCCGTGGCATAGTTAAACGCTTTGTCCCCAATGGTCGTGACCGATTCTGGTATTTCGATAGTGGTGAGAGACTTGCAGCTGTCAAACGCATTAGCCCCAATGGTCTTAAGGCCCACGTTGAGCGTGACAGTGCTTAAAGAGCTGCAGCTCTTAAACGCGCCATCCATAATCACCGCCACTTTTTTGGGAACATCGATGCTCGTGAGGTTCTTGCAACCGTAGAACGCCTCGGTACCGATGCCTGCTAGGCTTTCTGGCATCGAGAAGCTCGGAAGACTCGTGCAGCCAAAAAATGCTTTCTCGCCAATCTCTTCGAGCTTTGTTGCGCCCGTAACGCTCGTCAAGTTCTCGCACCCATAAAACGAGTAACTACCCAACGTTGTTATTGTCTCAGGCAGAACAACTTCCTTGAGATTGGGGCATTTATAGAAGCAGACGTCTGGAAGAGACGTGACCTTCGCATTGATAGTGACCTTGGTCCAGGTGCTATTCTGCCTAAACGCGCCGTACTGAATCTCTGTAACCGGAAGACCCTCAATCGATTCAGGAACGGTAATTACCGTATATGCATGATCGGTATTGAAGCCAGTGATGCGAACATGGTCGCCCTGGATGGAGTATTCGATGGCTCCCCATGGCTTGGCGTTTGCTTGCTGCGTCATTGCAGAAACCGCAAGCAAGCATGCTCCTATGAGCAGTAGCAAAACCGCGATGATTCGTTTGGCGGGCAAAGACTTGGAAGCGAGCTGAGCAGTCATGGCAACCACATCCCTGGAGCAAACGCTATTTCAACCCGGTAAGTATACAGCCCCTATGAACCGTTTGGAAGAAATGGCCGTTCAGCGGTAGGAGGCGAACTTGGCTGGGCAAAAAACCAGTGTCCAAAGTTCGGGCATCTCGTGGCTGGCAGTGCCCAAACTCGGGTGCCTCGGGAGCCCATCATCGTCCTCGCGGCACTACACGTAGAACAATATGTCGTTGTACGTAGGAAGCGGCCAGTACTCGCGGTCGGTGAGTTCTTCGAGCCTGTCGACAGTCGTGCGCAGCTCGTCCATCGCGGGAACAACCAACTCCATATACGCGTGCGCGCGCTTGGGCCAGTCGGCCTTACCATAGGCTTCTTCATGCGCCATATGCAACGCATGCGTTTTGACGCCCATATCATGAAGCCCCTCTGAAAGACGCTCGAGAAGATTGTCTTCCGTCTCTGTGGAGAGGGCGGGATTCACGGCCTTCTTCGCGATGATCTCGTCTGCTACGACCTTGCTGTATTTGATGACCGCGGGCATGATGATCTGGTTCGACATATCGAGCATGCAGGTCGCCTCGATGTTCTTGACTTTTGCATAGTGCTCCATGTCCACATCGTAGCGCGCGTACATCTCGGTCTCGCTCAGAATATCGAACTGCCCCATAAGCTCGATATTCTTCTTGTCCGTATACGCGACGAGCGCATCCGGCGTCGTCGTATTGTTGGCAAGACCGCGGCGTTCGGCCTCCTTGGGCCATTCCTCGGAATAGCCGTTTCCATTGAAGATGATGCGCCTATGCTCATTGAACACTTCGCGGCAAATGGCCAGCGCCTCAGCCTCTTTATCCTGCGCCGGCTCAAGACGGTTCGCATATTCATTAAAGCTCTTGGCAACAGCCGTGTTGATGACCGTGTTGGGCGAAGACAGGTTGATTTCGCTTCCAGGCATGCGGAACTCGAAACGGTTCCCGGTAAAGGCAAACGGAGATGTCCGATTGCGGTCGGTATTGTCCTGATCGAGCGAAGGAAGGATCTCGCTTCCAAGATCCATACGCGCATTTGCATGCGAGACAGCGTCTTTGCCTTCGGCGATCGCCTTCACGATACCCGTAAGCTCGTCGCCCAGGAATATGGAAACAATTGCCGGAGGGGCTTCGTTAGCACCCAGGCGATGATCGTTACCAGGAGACGCGACCGTCGCGCGCAACAGCTCTTGATAATCGTCCACAGCCTGAATGACGGCAGCGAGCGAGAGCAGGAAGATGTAGTTATGAGCAGGGTCGTCTCCTGGGTTGAGCATATTCAACCCAGGCGCGGCAAGAGACCAGTTGTCATGCTTGCCAGAACCGTTAATTCCCTTGAACGGCTTTTCGTTGAGCAGGCAGGCAAGCCCGTGATGAGGTGCGGTCTCGCGCAGTATCTCCATCGTGAGCAGGTTGTTATCTGCTGCGACATTGGCACGCGAGAAAATCGGCGCCAGCTCATGCTGACAAGGCGCGACTTCGTTGTGCTTTGTCTTCGCATCAACGCCCAAACGCCACAGTCTGTCGTCGACCTCTTTCATGAACCCACTGACAACCTCACGAATCGCACCGAAGTAGTGCTCTTCGAGCTCCTGGCCTTTCATGGGATGCGCGCCAAAGAGCGTGCGCCCGCACATGATGAGATCCGGGCGACGGCTGTAGTCGTCGAGTTTGACGAGGAAGTACTCTTGCTCTGCACCAATAGTGGTGATTACCTGCGGCACATCCGTGCAACCAAAGCAGGCGAGCACGCGCTTTGCCTGGTCCGAAACCGCTTTCATGCTGCGCAGCAGCGGCGTCTTCTTGTCGAGAGACTCGCCCGTATACGAGATGAAAGCCGTGGGGATACAGAGCACCTCATCCTTGATAAAGGCGAAGCTCGTCGGATCCCATGCGGTATACCCGCGCGCCTCGGCCGTTCCGCGCAGCCCGCCGCTGGGAAACGAAGATGCATCGGGCTCCCCTTGGATGAGCTCTTTTCCGGAAAACGATGTGATTGCCGTGCCGTCCTCGATCGGATCGATAAAGGCATCGTGTTTTTCCGAGGTAATACCCGTCAGCGGCTGGAACCAGTGCGTGTAGTGCGTGCAGCCATTCTCTATAGCCCACTCTTTCATGGCATGAGCAACAGCGTTTGCCGAATCCTCGTCCAGCGCAGTGCCGTCCTGAATGGTCTCGTGCAGGCTCCTGTAAACAGGTTTAGGCAGGCGGTCGCGCATGACCTTGTCGTTGAAAACCATGCTGCCGTAAATCGTGCTGGTGTCTTGCGCCATGGGTGTATTGCTCCTTTAGCCCTCATCAATAATGGACTGTAGTTTAACCTAAGCGCGTGCTGTTTGCCGAGAACGGGCCTTGCGGCGCACTGCAGCTACGGCAGGCCGCGCACGCAAACAACCAAATATATGGTCGTTTCTCACGAATCGCGAACAATTCCCTCATGCCTGACCCCAGGCATGATAGAGTGCTTCAATCACATCGAGACACATTATCAGGGATGGTCTATGGCTTCCGAAACAATAGTCATCAAAGGCGCACGTCAGCATAATCTTAAGGATATCGACCTCGAAATCCCACGCGACAAGCTCGTCGTGTTCACGGGCCTTTCTGGATCTGGCAAGTCCTCGCTCGCTTTTGACACGATCTATGCCGAAGGACAGCGCCGCTACGTCGAATCGCTTTCGAGCTACGCGCGCCAATTCCTCGGCCAGATGGAAAAGCCGGACATCGATTCCATCGACGGTCTTTCCCCCGCTGTTTCCATCGACCAAAAGACGACCTCTAAGAACCCCCGCTCGACTGTTGGCACGGTAACCGAAATCTACGATTACCTGCGTCTGCTCTACGCGCGTATCGGCATCCCGCACTGCCCGGAATGCGGACGCGTCATCGAAAAGCAGACGGCCGACCAGGTAGCAGATCGCATCATGGGTCACAGCACGCCGGGCGATCGCATCATGGTCATGGCCCCTGTTGTTCGCGGGCGTAAAGGCGAGTTCGTCAAGTTCTTCGAGGACCTCGCAAAAGAGGGTTTTTCCCGCGTGCGCATCGATGGCGAAATGCACCGACTCGATGAAGGCCTGAAGCTCGACAAGAAGCTCAAGCACGATATCGAAGTCATCATCGACCGCATCGTGCTCAAAGAGACGGCCACCGCACGTCTGGTCGAGGCTATCGAAACCGCGACGACGCTCACAAAAGGCACAGTGCTCGTCAAGGTCATGCCCAAAGATGGCGATGCCGAAGACGCGAATGTCGCGCACTCATCCGGCGCGTTAGCAGCGGCAGGGGTCGAAGGCGAGTACATGTTCAGTCTCACGCTCTCGTGCCCGGAACATGAATACGCACTCGACGAGCTCAACCCCCGTGATTTCAGCTTCAACGCCCCGTATGGCGCCTGCCCCGATTGTCTCGGGCTTGGCGCGCGTCAGGAAGTCGACCCGGATCTTGTCGTTCCCGACGCAACGCTCACGCTTTCCGAAGGGGCGATTACCTTATTCAGCCCATCGAGCAATTACTACCCGCAAATGTACGCTGCTGTCTGCAAGCATGTTGGCGGCGATATGGACACACCGTGGGAAGATCTCCCCAAGAAGACCCGCGACGCGCTGCTCTACGGCCTGGGCGACGAAAAAATACGCATCGACTACGTGACGCGCGACGGACGCGACACATACTGGTTTACACGATGGGAGGGGGTGCTCGCAGCCATCATGCGCAAGCATGACGAAAGCGACAGCGACCGCACCCGAGCGCGTCTCGAGGAGTACATGGCCATCAACCCCTGCCATACCTGCAACGGCAGCCGTCTCAAGCCAGAAGTGCTCGCTGTCACCATCGAAGACAAAAACATATTCGAGGCAACCCAGCTTTCCGCGGCCAACGCACTCGAGTTTTTCAAAGGCATTCAGATGACGGAAACGCAGGCGCTCATCGGCAAGCCCATCATCAAAGAGGTCTGCACACGCTTGAAGTTCCTCGTCGACGTGGGGCTCGAGTACCTGACGCTCGACCGTCCCACCGCGACGCTTTCCGGCGGCGAGGCGCAGCGCATTCGCCTTGCAACTCAAATCGGCGCGGGACTCATGGGTGTGCTCTATATTCTTGACGAGCCGTCCATCGGCCTGCACCAGCGCGATAACGAGCGCCTCATCGAGACGCTTCGCCATCTTCGTGACCTTGGCAATACGGTCATCGTAGTCGAACATGACGAAGAAACCATACGTGACGCGGATTACGTAGTGGACATTGGACCAGGTGCTGGCGTTGCCGGCGGAGAAATTGTAGCCGCAGGCTCGCCCGATGACATCGCATCATGCGAGCGCTCTATAACCGGGCAATATCTTTCGGGCAAACGCGCTGTGCCCGTTCCGGATAAGCGACGCAAGCCAAATCGGGGCGCCATCAAGCTCAGGGGCGCCCGCGCGAACAACCTCAAAAACGTCAACGTGAAGGTTGAAATCGGAACGCTCACTGTGGTCACCGGAGTGAGCGGTAGCGGCAAAAGCTCGCTTGTCACCGATACGCTTGCCCCGGCGCTCGCGAACAAGGTCATGCATGCGCGTAGACGCGTGGGTAAACACCGCAAAATTGAAGGCGTCGAGCTCATCGACAAGATAATCAATATCGATCAATCCCCCATCGGCCGCACGCCCCGTTCGAATCCCGCCACCTACATTGGCGTATGGGACGACATCCGCAAGCTGTACGCGAGCCTACCCGAAAGCCGCGCACGGGGATTTTCTGCCGGGCGCTTCTCGTTCAACGTTGCCGGGGGCCGTTGCGAAGCATGTAAGGGCGACGGCCAGCTCAAAATTGAGATGCACTTCCTGCCAGACATCTACGTGCCCTGCGAGGTCTGCGGTGGCGCGCGTTACAACCGCGAGACACTCGATGTCACCTATCGTGGCAAGTCGATTGCAGACCTGCTCTCTATGACGGTTGCCGAAGCCGCTTCCTTTTTCGAGAACATCCCCAATATCAAACGAAAACTGCAGACGCTCGTCGATGTCGGCCTTGGATACATCACACTCGGACAGCCTGCAACCACGCTTTCGGGCGGCGAGGCCCAGCGCGTCAAGCTCTCGAGCGAGTTGCAGAAAATTCAAACAGGCAAGACCTTCTACATACTCGACGAGCCCACGACTGGCCTTCATTTCGAGGATGTTCGCCAGCTGCTCGAAGTGCTCCAGAGACTTGTAGACGCAGGCAATACCGTGCTCGTCATCGAGCACAACCTCGACATCATCAAGGCGGCGGACCGCATCATCGACCTCGGGCCAGAGGGCGGCGATGGCGGTGGAACAATCGTTGCGTATGGCACACCGGAACAGGTCGCGAAAGTCAAAGAGAGCCACACCGCGCGCTTCCTGCGTGGGCTGCTGTAGAACTGAGCAAAGGGGACAGTCCCCTTTTGTTCAGATGTCTTTCGAATATCGGTGTGCGGGGCTTGCATCCGGCGCTCAGCGCGTCGTCGCGAAAAGCCACTGTCTTTTCGCTCCTTTGGCTCTAACTTCGCGCGGACGCAAACCCCGCACCCTTCCACTGACAACATAGGGGACAGCCCCCTATTCGAGAGAGCGCCTTTCCTTGCTGTCTTCGATCGCGACCATGACCATGTCCCCTAAGACATTAATGAGATTCTGCGCGCTTCCCAAAAACGCCTCCGCAAAGATGGCAGCGCAGAGCATTTCGCTCGAGTTCATGTACATGAGGATAATCATGACACCGATCAGGATGCTTCCCGGCTGATTTGGCGCACCGAGCGAGAGGAACAGAATCAATAGTGCAAGCACGATGATGCTGAGCCACGGCAGTGTCGTGCTTGTAATAAAGAAGAACACGAGGGTGAAGAGCATGAGTATGAAACAGTTGCCGTCGAGGTTGATTTCGGCGATCACCGGGATATTTCGCTCGAGCATTTCGCGGCTCATCTTGAAGACCCTCGTGCAGTAGCGAATGTTATACGGTGCAGCGTCTATAACCGAGCCAATCCTGAAGTTCTCGCGGAGGAGGGGAACAAGCTTTCTAAAGAAGGGGATGACCTTGACTCCATGTGCGCGAAGTCTGATGGCATAACTGAGTAAAAGCAGCAAAGAACCTAGGTAGATTACGGCGAGGAAGAAGAAGAGAGTGAAGATGCCTGTAAAACCCGAATCGACGAGCGCATCCATGACCGCGACAAAGCAGAAGAGCGGCAGTACGGCGATGACAACATGCAACATGCGAGAGAAGAGCGTATAGCAAGTCATCATCGCGTATCTCAGGGAGTTGAAGTATTTTCCCGCGGAGCACATGGCGTAGGTGACCAAAAGAGCCACGACTATCAGCGGAACGGGCAGAATGGACTCGAAAGGTTCGAAGATGCTTGGGGGTATGAGCGATCTGACGATTTCGGCGAAGGACCAGTCGCTGGGACTCCCGAGTGCAACAGAGTAATCCTGGTGGATGAACAGAAAGAGCATCATGATGAGGAAGCTCACGAATGCCAGCAATATGGCAAGCGCGGACGTCGCGATAGTGCGCGCCTGAAGCTGGCGTATGCCAGAGCTTCTCTGCGAGACGACATAGGTGTCCGTCAGATTTTTGAGAAGCGAAAAGAAGGTCATGGGCGCGCCGACCATGAGGGCGGCGTTTGTGTACATCGTTTCTATGGGAAGAATGTAGTCATAGAGTATGGTCAAGCGCATTTGTTCGTCGAGAAGAGATCTCAGGGGAATGTATGCGATGATGGCACACAGGGAGGCGATCACGCAGGCGAACAACACCTTGCGGCTGCTCCTTCTCACCGAGATACTGATTTCGTTGCGGCCCGAATGGTAGCTGTAGTCGAGCTTGTCGTCGTGGGCGTCGAGGATGCGGTCTTCTATGGAAAACGCCGTGCCTTCGTCGCGCGAAAAGACCTTTCCTTCGAAGGCAACCTTGATTCGATATTCTCCAAGCCTATGCGTGCCCGATATTTCGAGATCGGTGTTTTCGTCCAGGCCCCAGTCCATGAGTTTCTGCATCAGCGCTTCGAAAGTGAGAACGGTCTCTTTTGCCGTTTCATCGTTTACGTCTGGACGATCGAGCAGTTCCTTGGCATATGCGCAGACGTCCCCGAGGTTCTCCTGTTGAACCCGAAAGCAACGCTTGCTTGTCTTGGTCTTGGACATATGTTCACGATACCATAAGAAAGAAAGCCCAACGAACGGCGCCAATTCCACAACTCGGTAAGACCACGCCGCGTCTTGACCAATTCAATACCGCATCTACTGCTCGGCAAAATGTTGGTCTGTCCCATACGAAGAGAAGCCCCGGGTTGACCAGGGCTTCTCGGTTTTCCGCCCGCATCGCGGCAGGCTATGCGCTTAGTGAGCCTTTAGTTTGCCACGCCGTACCAGCCGACGCCCTCGTCGTTCCAGCCGATGGAGACGAGGTGCTCGTGCTCGTCGAGGCTGGCGGTGTAGTTGTGGTTGCACGCGAACTGGTTGGGGTTGTACTCGCGGTAGACCGGCACGCCCTGCGCGTCGTCGGAGTACCAGCCGGTGCCCTCGTCGTTCCAGCCCGCGGACACGAGCATGTCGCGCTCGGAGGCGTCCGTGGTGTAGTGGTGCTCGCCGCCAATCGCGTTGTAGAGGCGGTAGACCGGCTCGCCCTCGGCGGGCGCCGTCCAGCCGACGCCCTCGTAGCTCCAGCCAGCGGCGACCACGCTGTCGCGCTCGGCGGCGCTCGCGGTGTAGAAGTGCTCGCCCGAGTTAGGGTTGTACAGGCGGTGCATGGTGACCTTGGCGGGAGCCGGGGCGGGCGAAGGCGTCGGTGCGGGCTCGTCCT
>CACZSV010000029.1 GCA_902783925.1 uncultured Coriobacteriaceae bacterium | reverse complement strand
TAGCTCAGCGCAGAGGTGGTCTGGCGAATCTGCATGGCGCATTGGTCGTCGACCTGCGCGCTCTTGAGACCCCAGGCGATGATGACAGCCTCGGTACCCCAGCCAAATACGCATATCAGCGCGCCGATGACGCCGATGAACCAATCGCCTGGGATGCCTTCAGCCGGCGTCCAGCCCAGAACTGCAACGGCGCCCAGACACACGAAAAGACCGATCCAATTGTACCAGCGCATTTCCTCCTTGAGCACAAAGTGCGCAAGGGCCGCACCATATGCGGGGAAGAACGCCGTGATAGCTGCTGCGTACGCAGCGCCGATGTTGTTGATGGCGAGCACGTAGCCGGTCATGCCAAGTGGTGCACCGATAATCGCCGCGATAACAATCCATTTGCCGAACTTCGAGGTGAGAAGCTGCCAGCTCTTCTTCAGCTTGCCGCGAATGGCCATGAAGATAAACGACAGCACTGCCGACGTTCCGTCATGCAGAAACGTCGAGGTAAGCGCAGCAAGCGCAATGGCCTGCTCAGTTGAGAAAAACGCGGAGCATGATAACGCAATGCTCAGTATTACCGTATCAAACGCCCAAGTCAGCGCCGCTCCTAAACCCCAGCCCATGCTTTCTCCAATCCTTTGTGTCAACACCCGTCTGGGCGTCTGCTATTCGTTCAGCAGCTTGAGCGCTGCCTGCTCGAACATCTGCGTGTACTTGTAGTAAATGTCCAGGAACGGCGTCGACGCGCCGACAACTTCCTGGTAGAGCGCCCAGACCAGCCAGTGGAAGCTGATGACTGCGAGATACGAAATGCAATGAAGCATCTCCTCGTCCGTGAGCTCGCGGCCAAAGTACTCGCGTAGCACTTCCATCGACTCCTCGTAGGTGTAGTCGCTGCAGCAGATAAAGACCGCGAGGTCGCTTGCGTAATCGGACATGCCCGAGAACTCCCAGTCGATGAGATCGATGCGCTCATCGGACACGAGGAAGTTCGTGTCGTAGAAATCGTTGTGACACAGCACGATTTTCGAGCCATGCTCGGCGGCCACCTTGTTCAGCCGCTCCGCGATCTCGAGCATCTCATCGAAGTCCGCGAAGTGCCCGCGCCATTTCTCGTCAAGCAGCTCGATCTGCTTAAGCGTGTCTTCGTGCATGTCGAGCTTGAAGCCAGTGTCTGTCCCGCAGCCGTGCAGTGTGCGCGCAATGCGCATCGCCGACGCGACGTGCTCTTTGTTGTGGTACTCGAACGGCCGCACGTTCTCGACAAAGCGCGAGATCTTCCAGCCGTCCGTTGGATGCTGGTACACGAATGTTTTATCGATCCCGAGCTCGCCTGCCACCTTCTGCGAGACGGCTTCGCTCGTGCGATCGACGATGCTTTCGGTGCCGGGGCCGGGATGACGGTACACGTACAGCTCGCCGCCGACCTCGACCTTGTAGATGAGGTTCATGTTGCCCGCGCGTATAGGCTCGATGACGTGGATGTCTTCCTTGGCGCACCCAAGAACCCCAGCCATATTGCCAAAGAGCGGCGAATCGGGCGTGGAGGCAAATGTATCTTCCAGCTCCGTCTTAGTCATTTCAACGCTCATGCTCGTCCTTTTGATACAATCGTTGGAACCGTTATGTGTTCAAAATTCTGCGGTGTTCAACTTTATGCAGTTTTATAGGTTTTGTAAACACTAAACATTATTTGAACGTTAGGAGCATTCCGTGCAAATTACGCGCAATGAATTCGTGGTGCTGTGCGCGGTCAAGGACCACCCTGGGCAGACGCAACGCGAAGTCGCAGACCTCACAGAGTTGTCTTTAGGCACAATCAACAGCACGTACAAGATGCTCATTGCAAAAGGCCTGGTCAACGACAAGCGCATCACGCAGAGAGGCCTGGATGCGCTCGAGCCGCACAAAGTCGACAACGCCATCATCATGGCGGCAGGACTCTCGTCACGCTTCGCTCCTATCTCGTACGAAAAGCCCAAGGGCGTGCTTCGCGTACGCGGCGAGGTGATGATCGAGCGGCAGATCGAGCAGCTGCTTGAGGCAGGCATCACGGATATCACGGTGGTTGTCGGCTACAAGAAAGAAGAGTTCTTCTACCTCGCCGATAAATATGGCGTGGATATCGTCGTCAACTCTCTGTATTCTGAGCGCAATAACTACTACACGCTCTGGCTGGTTCGCGAAAAGCTCGCAAACACCTTTATTTGCTCTTCGGACGACTACTTCACGCAGAACGTTTTTGAGCCCTATGTCTACGGCGCGTACTATGCCGCAGCGTTTTCCGATAAACCGAGCAACGAGTATTTCCTGACCACAGGCGCGCGCGACCTGATCACGGACGTCGTCACCGACGGAAGCACGAGCGGCTGGTACATGCTCGGGCACGCGTATTTCGACCGCGCATATTCCACGCGTTTCGCCGAGATTCTCGATGATATCGCCGAACAGCCCGAGACTTTCGGCAAGCTCTGGGAAGACATCTATATCGAACATATTCTCGAGCTGCCCATGTGCATTCGCCGCTACGAAGACGGGGTGCTCAACGAATTCGATTCGCTCGACGAGCTGCGCCGTTTCGACCCGGCGTTCATCGACAATGTCGATTCCTCGATTCTCGACAACATCGCGGGCGTGCTTGAGTGCTCACGAGGCGACATCGTCTCGATCGTCCCCATTAAGCAGGGCCTTACCAACATGTCGTTTAGATTCAGCGTGCGAGACAAAGCATACGTGTATCGTCATCCCGGTGCCGATACCGACAAGATTATCTCGCGCGCCGCTGAAACCCAGGCAGAGACGATCGCGCACGAGCTCGGAATCGACGGGACCTTCATCTTCGAGGATGCCGACACGGGCTGGAAAATCTCGCATTTCATCGATGGAGCCAACCCCCTTGACCATCGCGACCAGTCGCAGGTCAAAAAGGCATTGGCAATCATGCGAAAGCTGCATGACTGTGGCAAGACAATCGATTCGAGCTTCGACGTCTTCGAGAAGACCAAGAAGCTGGTCGGGCTGCTCGCTGAGCGTTCGCGCACGGGATTTAACGATTTCGATGAGCTGTTCGCTGCCGTGACACAGGTGCACAGCAACGTTGTTAAAGACGGCGTCGAGCCTTGCCCGTGCCATAACGATATCTACGACACGAATTTCCTTGTGCGCGGAGATGAAATGTTTCTCATAGACTGGGAATACGCAGGCATGGGCGACTACGCAGCTGACCTAGGCACTTTCATTTGCTGCAGCGACTACACATACGAAGAAACCGAGCAGGTGATCAGCTCGTATTTTGGCAGTGCGCCGTCTGCGAGCGAGCTGAGACACTGTATTGGGTATGTGGCGCTTTCGGCATTCTATTGGTTTGTCTGGGCAATCTACAAAGACGCTAGCAGCGAACCTGTAGGGGAACAGCTCTATACCTGGTACCGCTACGCCAAAGAGTACTCCAAGCGCGCTCTGGAGCTGCAAGAGTCGTAGGCGATTCAGCGCCTACACGATTTTTGCAGCACGAGATGCATATGCATTGAAGCTGTCAGTGATTTCCTGTACTCACAACGCAAACCACACGCGTAACCGGAAAAGCGGGCCGCGTGTGACTGATGACGTGACGCATCCTAAGCCGTTTTAAGGGCCTCTGAAAGAACGGAGCGACCCTGAACACATCCTAAAAGGGCTGCAATTTGGGTGCCATACTGCCACCGTGGGGATATAGCACCCAAATTGCAGCCCTTCTACCTGCGGTTTTGCAAGTGCCAATACTGCCCCTATGGAGATACCTCACCCCAATCTCAGGCTCATGACCAGCGCTTTTAAGGCCATTACTAAACAGTCTTTTCTGCCAATTCCGTCCCAAACTCTTTAACTTTTCAAATTTTTCTATATTTTTTGATAGTATTTGATGAGTTTGGGACGCTTTATCCAAAAGCGGCCGAGTATTGAGAGGATTCGGGGAATGCATGTGCTTATTGACGAGTCTGCACTGCAAGTCGTCCGCTGCATTCGTTCTCAGGGCGTCTCGACGTCTCTTGAATGGTTTCCCGAGGTAGAAGAGCCGCAAGCGCAAATTGATCTATCCCATAAAACAGATTTAAGCAAGCAAAATCCCTTCAAGCGTTCGAAGCACTCCGCCTCGAATGTGGCTTTTACTGGCTCAATGCAAGCACAAGCGCAAGAAACGCTTGAAGATCAGAGCTTTCCCTTCGCATCGGTTGTTTCGAATAAG
>CACZSV010000028.1 GCA_902783925.1 uncultured Coriobacteriaceae bacterium | reverse complement strand
CGTGCTCGATGAGCCGGCCGCAGGCATGGACCCTGCGACGATTCATGAGATTCGCGATTATCTGCGCAAGCTCAACGGTGATGGTCTGACTATCGTTCTCGTTTCGCATTCTATGGAAGAGATCGCCGAGCTCTGTTCGCGCGTGCTTGTCTTGCAGGAAGGCGAGGTTTATATGCAAGGTACGCCAGCAGAACTATTCACCAAAGAAAACGCTGCGGAGCTGCGCCGGATTAATCTTGGTGTGCCGCGTGCCACGAAATTTGCTCTAGAATTGGCTGCCAGGGGTTTTGAGTTGCCGGGCGTGATCTTGAACGAGACACAACTGGCAAATGCGCTTATTGATCTGCAGAGAAAGGGCGACACGTATGGCTGAGATTTCCGAAGAGCTTGATAAGCTTTCGGTTGCGTTGATTCAGACGGCTATCGACATGCTCGATGCGCACGATGACGTGCCCGTGATGCTCGCCTGCGATTGCGAAGAAGAGCTGCTGACTTTTGAGGATGACACACCCGATGGCTGCTATAGGGCCGCGCGCGAGCAAATTCGCGAGTTCGGTGCAGCGTGTTCGCGCTATGCACTTCTCTATGAAGGGTTTGTGCAAGAAGATGAGGCGGATCCCGGGCATCCGGCACTGCTCTTCGAATTCGGAGAACGCGGTATGGAATGCGCATGGAGCGGATACATGCTCTATCAACGCAGCGAGACCGGCCCCGTGGAGGTAACCGATCCGCTGCCTGCTGGTGAAGAAGAGCTGCTCTTTGGGTAGGCGGGCGTAGGGTCTACGCTCGCATGAACTTCAAAGAGCACATGCTTCAGGGCTAATCCCCGTCAGCATGCTAATGGCAGGCCCCGCGTTCTTCTGAACGCGGGGCCATTTTGTTGGCGGCGCAAAGTCGTGGAGGCGGTGCCCCAGGAACGGGCTTGAGCCCGCCCAACCCCACAAACATTCGCCGCCTGGGTTATGACGGGCCATGTGCCTACCTCTAACGGGGATGTGAGAGGTCTGGGTTTTCAGAGAGTGTTTGATGGACGGTGTCTGTTTGAGCGGCGGGTGCATGCGTGTTATCATATTCGGCTTGTTGCCCATGGGCAGCTTATGGTTACTGCAACACTAGGAAATATCGTTCATGCTTCAAGAAAACATACGAAATATCGCAATCATCGCCCATGTCGATCATGGCAAGACAACGCTGGTCGATCGCCTGCTACAGACCGCTGGCGTTTTTCGCGAAAACCAACAAGTCGAAGAGCGCGTACTCGATTCAAACGACCAAGAGCGCGAACGCGGAATCACCATTCTCTCGAAAAACGTTTCCATTCGATATAAAGATGTGAAAATCAACGTCATCGACACGCCGGGCCATGCCGACTTTGGCGGCGAGGTCGAGCGCGTCCTTAAAATGGCAGATGGCGTCTTGCTCCTTGTCGATGCCTTTGAGGGCCCCATGCCTCAGACGCGTTTCGTGCTCAAGCACGCCCTTGCTATCGATCTTGTTCCCATCGTGGTTATCAATAAGATTGATCGCCCGGGAGCCCGCCCCGACGAGGTGCTCGACGAGGTTTTCGAGCTCATGCTTGAGCTCGGGGCGTCCGATGAGCAGCTTGATTTCACTGCTATATATGCGAGCGCGGTCAACGGTTTTGCGCGGTACGATGCGAACGACGCCAACATGGACATGCTCCCCTTGCTCGATGCGATTCTCGAGCATATTCCTGCTCCCGATGTCGAGCCAGAAGGCCCGCTTGCCATGCAAATCTGCACGGTCGATCATTCCGAGTACGTTGGCCGTATCGGTACGGGGCGTATTTTCTCCGGATCGATTCATCAAGGCGATAACGTGCTTGTCATCAAAAATGATGCCTCTACGAGGTACGAGACCTCCGTCAAGCATCTCTATACATTCGAAGCGCTCGGCCGCGAGGAGGCGCAAGGCGCCGAAGCGGGCGATATCGTCGCGCTTGTCGGTGTCGATGATGCCGATATTGGCGATGTGGTGACGAGCATCGAGAATCCCGTCGAAATGGAACCCATCGAAGTCGAAGAACCCACGCTATCCGTCGTATTCGAAGCATCGACGAGCCCGCTTGTTGGCCAGGAAGGCGATATCGTTGGAGGCCGTCAGCTGAAAGAACGGCTGCTCCGCGAGGGTGAGGCCAACATATCGATGCGAATCACCGAACTCGAGGACAAGTCTGGAATCGAGGTTGCAGGGCGCGGCATACTGCACCTTTCCGTTCTCATGGAGACCATGCGTCGCGAGGGATACGAATTCCAGGTGGGTCGTCCGCGCGTGCTCTTCAAGACGGTCGATGGACAACGCATGGAGCCCATCGAAGACGCCAGCGTCGAAACCCCGGATGTCTACTCGGGAAAGATAATCGAGCTGTTTGGAACCGCTGGTGGAGAAATGGTCAATATGGCCACGCATCAAGACCAGACCGTGCTCAGCTTCAAGATTCCCACGCGCGGCATCATGGGTTTGCGTACCAAGATTCTCAATGCGAGCCATGGCGAGGCGATTTTCAGTCATCGCTTTGCCGAATATGGTCCTATTCGCGGGGAGATCAGCGGGCGTAAGAATGGTGCGATGGTCGCCATGCACTCTGACAAAGCGGTCGCGTATGCGCTTGATACCTTGCAGCAGCGTGGCTCCCTTTTTGTGGAGCCAGGCGATGAGTGCTACGAGGGCATGATCGTGGGTGAAAACGCCAAAGAGGGCGACATGGACGTCAACGTTTCGAAGACCAAGCAGCTTGGTAACCAACGCGCTGCCAGCGCCGACAAGGCAATACTTCTCACGCCGCCAGTGAAATTTACGCTCGAAGAAGCACTCGAATACATCGAAAGCGATGAGCTTGTCGAAATCACGCCGCGCTCGATTCGTCTGCGCAAGCGAACGCTCGACAAAGTAGGACGCAAGAAAGAGCGCGCACGCGCGCTTGGAAAGTAATAAAGGGGACAACATGGCACAGGAGCTTTTGCGACTCAATAATGCGCAGGTCAAAGCCGATGGGCGGATTATTCTTGATATTGATAATTTTATTGTGAATAAGGGTGAGCACGTTGTCGTGCTCGGTCCTAACGGATCCGGCAAATCAACGCTTATTAAATTGCTCACCTGCGAGACCATGCCTGTGTGGCATGAAGAACCCCCTGTTGTCTTCATGGGCGATCCCAAGACTCCCATCGAGACCATCAACGAGACTATTGGCGTAGTCTCTACTAGCGTGCAGGAACGCATGATGGTTCATCGTACGGTGTTTGACGTTGTGCTTGGAGGCTTTTTCGGCAGCGTCGGCGTGCCATTTCATATTGGCGCTTCAGACGAACAGGTGCAAAAAGCACACCAGGCTATTCGCGAAATTGGCATCCAAGGTCTCGCCGAGCGCGATATGCTCACGCTCTCCACGGGGCAGGTGCGCCGTGCGCTCATCGCCCGTGCGCTCATTAATGCTCCCGATGTCCTCGTGTTCGATGAGCCGTGTGTCGGCCTCGATCCTGAGGCAAAGTGGAATCTGCGCCAGGCGCTATCCGCGCTTGCCAAAGCGGGGCATACGATTATCACGGTCACGCACGATGTAAGCGACATCATGCCAGAGTTCGAGCGTGTCGTTCTCCTCCAAGACGCGCGCATTGTCGCAGACGGCCCCAAAGAAGACGTCCTCACCACGCAAAAGCTGCGACGACTCTTTGGCGTACCTGTCACTCTTGTGGAAAATGACGGCTACTATCACCTGCAATAACACTTTTTTTGGTGTTTACGCTAGAATGTGAAAGTTAATGTAGTCCTTTAATGCAGTTTATTATGCAACAACCTAGAGGAGGGGCCGTATGGCCGAACTCATGGATCATGTAGGTGCGCTGGCTGATCAAATTGGCCCTCGCCCCGTGAGCACAGAAGAAGAACACCAGACATCACTCTATATTGCAGACGAGCTCACTGCCGACGGGCTTGATACCAGCATAGACGAATTCGCCACGCCCACCGGCGTGCGTTGGCCGTATGCCGTTGCATTTGGTGTTGTGGCCCTGGGCGTGATCGTTTCGGGGATAGGTATCTTTGTTCCGGCTATTTCATTGAGTATGCTCATTGTGGGGCTGATTCTCGTGCTCGCCGGCGTGTTCGTGTATTACACCGAGTATAACAACCGCCCGTTCCTCTCTAAGATGAGAGCAGGCGGTGTCTCGCAAAATGTTGTTGCCAAATATATTCCGCAGAGCGTTGCCCGCGAAACGCGTCGCCGTAAGGTGATTATCGTTGCGCACGTCGATACCGTCCGTGCTCAGCCCGAAGCCGGTTCACCGTTTATCGAGCGCGCGCCGTTGCTCCGTAAAATCCTTTTCTACTGCATGTTTGGCATTGCTGCGGTGACGTTCATTCGCGTTTTGCCCCTCCCTTGGCCTGAAGTAATAGACCAAATTCTCTGG
>CACZSV010000027.1 GCA_902783925.1 uncultured Coriobacteriaceae bacterium | reverse complement strand
CTCGGTTGCGAACCGAACGCACCCGTCGCTGTTCGCATTAGCTGCCACGGGAAGCGCTGCTGCAGCATGCTGCGTTATCTCCAGCAGATTATTGTCGGAAGCATTCATGATGTCGCGCTTGACGTCCTCGACGTTCAGCTGCAAAAGCTCCTCGGCTTCGGTTCGCGAGAGGTTCGTCTGGAGGAACGCCGTGAATCCCATGGTGATGACGAAAGCCGCAACAACGCCAATGAGCATGCGAGTGTGCAGGATACGCGCCACATTGCGCTCGCCGGGAGGTGTTAAGAGAGGCTGGTGCTTCAAAAGCGACATCGTCAGCGAACAGAGCAAGGTGGATAGGCCGACGCACGTGATCATGGGCAGCGCGCACGCTTGCGTGACTTCGAACGCGCGAGCCACCTGATCGGTATGTATGACGAAGACAAGCATAAGATGCATGACCTCGGCCACGACGCCTGTTGCAAACGCAAAGGCAAGGTTGGGAATATGGCGGTTGAAGAAATACTTGCGCAAAAATGCCGCATATACGCCGGCAAATATAGTGCCCAAGCTACATGCTACCTGCGTGAACTCGCCAACACCCCACATCACAGACAGCCAACGCTCCACGCCGCCGATAACGCCTGCAATGATGCCTGCCGGACCGCCGAAGAATAGGCCTGCGGCAAGAGGAGCGGCATCGCGCACGTTCATCACGGCGCCGTCTGCGGGGATGCCCGCTTCGGTGCCATAGATGGCAATAAGCCCGAACACGACGCCAACGATAACTTGCCAGCCGCGTTCGGGAATATCGGCTACACGTGGATGACGGCGCAATAGCGTCAGCAACGCACACGCAACAGGCGGTAGTGCCGTTGCAAATGCAAACTGTGCGATAATGACGCTATTCAACTATGCGCTCCCCTCCCGTGTTATATGATTCTGGTGTGATTCTCCAGGCTCACCGCAAGTCGGGCACGTGACCTGCTGTATGTTTGCTCTCGCGTCAACTGCATTTTCTGCACCTGGTCTGAAACAAATGGTACTAGCTTGACGTATTTCACAGGTATTCCTTCATGCGAACCAGAGCTGTGCGCTCGGAACTCACTATTCAACCTGTTTCGCATAGTATATACGAGCAAAGGACTGTTTTGCTTCATATATCGAGGCGCTGACGTTCCACAAGCTCTGCAAATTTTCCATTTGCTGCGATAAGCTCGTCGTATGTACCGTCTTCGGTGATGTGCCCATTTTCCAGATACAGGATGCGATCACAATTTCTAATGGTAGATAGCCGGTGCGCGATGACAATGCGTGTGCACTTCAAGGCATCGAGCGATGCGGAGACCTGCTTTTGAGTCTTGTTGTCGAGAGCGCTCGTGGCTTCGTCGAAAATGAGGATCCGCGGTTTTGGCGCTACGGCACGTGCGATCATGAGGCGTTGCTTCTGCCCACCGGATATGCCGCCTGCGCCCTCGGAAATCATTGTCTGCATGCCCATTGGCATTGCGCGGATGTCCTCGGCAATGCCTGCAATCTCAGCTGCCTCCCAGGCCTCTTTTTCCGAGAGATGCGGAGCTGATACCGTGATGTTGCTGTAGATATCCTCCTGAAAGAGGCTGCCGTCTTGCGTGACTGCCCCGATGCGGCGTCGAAGCGAGCGCAGGTCAATGCCCGCCAGATCTTTGCCGTCGTAGTAGATGGCACCTTTCTCTGGTTTTTCGAAGCCGAGCAACAGGCGCACGAGCGTCGACTTGCCGCAGCCCGATTTACCAACGATGGCCACGTACTCGCCCGGGCGGATGGTCAAGTCCATGCCGTCGATGACGTAGGGCATGTCCTCGCCGTAACGAAAGCGGATGCCGGATAGCTCGATACGGCCGGTAAGCCCCGTGAGCATCTCCTTGTTTTCAGCGACTTCAGGCTCTGCATTAAGTATTGGCTCCATCATGTTGAGATACGGCCTGATCTGTGCACCCGCCTGCACGACGCCGGCTAGAGATGTAAACGCGCCCATGACCATGCCATAGGCTGCGAAAAACGCGATGTAGTCTGAGGGGGATACGCCTGTCGTGGCGGCCAAGAAATAGAGCGCGATCGCACCGGCAAGCGAGATTCCGGTGCTCACGGCGCTGCTTATCTTCAGGAAGAACGGCGGATTGTACTGCAACTCGGCACTTTTTGTGTAGGAGCGGGCCCACTGGGCAAAAACGCGTTTTTCCGCGCCGGCAAGTTTGACCTTTTGCACACCGTGGATAAACGCGAAGCTCTTGCCGTTTTCTTTGGCGGCATATTCCATCTGCTGGCGCGTGACGCGCATTTGCATGAGCGAGGTAACGAGCATGACCAAGACAGTTGCCGCGATAATCGCAACAGCCGGCCACATAAGAGACGGCGCGAAGGCGCCGATTTGCACCACATACAGAAGCGAGAATAGTGCAGTGATGCCAAGCGAGAGTGTGCTCGAGATGAGCAGCTCCACGAGGGATTTAGCTGCCATGCTACGGCTTGCCAGTTCGCCAGCGCTGTAATTGTGGAAAAACTTTGCCGGTAGGCTGAGTATGCGCATCATGAACGCCGAGGTTACGGATATGGAAACCTTTGTGAGTATGCGGTTGACCGATATCTCGCGCGAGGCTTTCATCAATTGTTGCGCAAGTGCTGTGCAAAGTAAGAACGCTGCCGTAGACCATAGGACTATGTAGCTCCCGGTATTTGCCACGTAGCCGGTTAGAATCTTGACGATGGGCGGTAAGAGCATGCCGATGAGTGTGACGATCAAGCTGATAACGACGAGCAGCGCGACATCAACCGCGTTGAGGCATTGCCGCATATAGGTTACAAGATCTCGTATGCCAATTTTGCCAAGTGGCAGCGGCCGATAGAAGCAGCGCGCCTCGAACGCGAAGTCACGTGCGTTGCTGGCGTTCACGGTCACTCTGCGTCCGGTTTCGTCGCGGAACCAATATCCGCGATACTGCAAGGGGAATAAAGGCACTGGTGCCCCGTCGGACACGCGATAGGCGATCATGGGGCCAAATGCATCTTTATACCACCCGTCCGATAATTCCACCATGCGGTGCATGATGCCATGGGGGCGCAAGGCGTATTCCAACTGCTCTTCAGGGGCGTTGACATGCGAGGGAATGTCGACGGGCTTGATGCGGTAGAACTTCAGGATGTCGTCGACGGCCTGTTTTGTCACGATGCGTTCGGTAGCCATCGAGCCTGCGGTTTCCTTGCCCACTACGGCGGAGGCCATGCGCAAAATGGAATCTTCGAACAGCTCCTGGTCGTTGCGTTTGCGCTCTCGAATTTGCTCGTCGAATATGCCCATGTCCTCACCTCCTAGTCGTTGGAAATCAGCTCGGCGTACATGCCGCCCGCTGCATAGAGCTCATCATGTGTGCCGCGCTCGACAACCTTGCCGTGGTCGAGCACGATGATTTCGTCGCAGTCGCGTATGGTCGAGAGTCTGTGCGCGATGATGATGCAGGTGACGCCGCGGTCTTTCACGGCACGCACAACCTCGTGCTCGGTTTTGGCATCGAGCGCGCTCGTCGCCTCGTCCATAACGATGACGCTTGGGTCTGCTGCGAGCACGCGTGCAATCTCAAGACGTTGACGCTGGCCACCCGAAAGATCGCGCCCTCCTTCGGAAATAGTGCTCGCATAGCCGCCATCGCGTGCCATGATGTCATCGTGAATCTGTGCATCGCGTGCGGCCAAGATGATTTCAAAGTCTTCTATCGATTCGTCCCACATGCTGATGTTGTTAGCAATGGTGTCTTCGAACAGGATGATTTCCTGGTCGACCACAGCAACAGAGCCCGTGAACACACTGCGGTCAATTTGAGAGGCAGGCTTGCCATCGAATAGGATCTCACCGCTCCACGGCTGGTACAGTCCGGCAATGAGTTTCGAGAGTGTCGATTTGCCGCATCCCGATGCACCGACGAATGCCACGCTTGCGCCCGGCTCTACCTTCATCGAGAAATCCTCGATTACCGGATCGCCGAGCCGCGCATAACCGAATGTGACGTTCTTTAATTCGACTTCGCCGTATAGCTTGCCGTAATCGGCGTCTTTGCTGAGCGGTTCATCCTGGTAGTTCGAATCGACGGGGTAATTCATTACATCCTCGACGCGTTCCATCTGTGTGCGCATTTCCTGAATGGTTTGCCCTGCTTTGACCGTGGTCATGGCTGGGGTCATAAACAACGATATGTAGCCTTGGAACCCCATGACCATGCCGAGCGTGAAGCGGCCCTGCATGACGAGGAACACGCCGATAACTATCACAGCGTAATTTGCGAGGCTCGCCAGGAAATCTGGCACCATGCCAAGATACAAGTTCAAGTTGGCAAAACGTGTGGTGGCCGTGTTCACCGAAGCTTGATAGCCCGCCCACTTTGCGAAGTAGCCGTTCTCGGCGCCCGATGCCTTGATCGTCTCGATCATCTGGATACCCGAGACGGTAGAAGACTCGAGCTGGCCCGCATCGCGCATCTGCACACGAGTGATATTCACGCGCTTGCGAGAAATGTAGCTTGCAAGTAGGGAGTTTAGCACGATGGTGGCGATACCGATGAGCGTGAGCAGCACCGAGTAGCGAAGCATGACGACGAGGTAGAACACCATCATGCCGACGTTCAGCACGAGAGGGGTGAAGGTATTCACAAGCGTTCCGGCGATGACGGCATTGGTGTTCTTGCGTCGCTGGATATCGCCAGCCCTGCGCTGCGAGAAAAATTCCATGGGCATGCGCAGCACCTGCCACATAAATGTGGAGGATCCAATGACGGCCATCTTGCCGTTTATCTTGAGAGAGTAGATCGATTTGACGGCGATCACGATTACCTGCACCACGCCGACGCCGGTAAGCAAGGCGATAAAGGGCATGAGCAGCTCGGAGTTCTCTCCCGTGAGCAAATGGTCCATGAAGAAACGCGTAAAGGCGGGCGTGAGCATCTCGAGCAGATAGGCGATGAGCGTGGTGAGAGCAACGAACGCGACAGCCGCGCCAGCTCCTTGCAGTCGATGGCGGGCGAATTCGAGTGTGGACTTGCGCTTGCCGCCAGGTTCGAAGTCGTCAGTTGGGGAGAAGGTCAGGCAGATGCCGCGATACGAGCGAGCGAATTCGTCGAGCGAGATCTTTCGTGATCCCTTAGCTGGGTCGTTAATATGCACGAATTTGCCTTTGAACCCACAGACTACAACATAGCCAGCGCCGTAGGTGACGATGCAGGGGTAGGGTCCTTGCTTGCTGAGCATGTCGACATTGCGCTGGTAGCCTTCGACGTGCAGTCCGTAGCTGCGGGCTGCTTTTGCGATATTTTCGATACTTGTACCATCGCGCGATACGCCGCAATCAATGCGCACCTGTTCAAGCGGCATCCACTTACCGTAGTACGCGAGTATCATGGCAAGTGCCGCAGCTCCGCATTCGAGCGTTTCTATCTGCATGACCTGAGGAACTTTGGCTATGCCTTTTTCGATTGGGTGCTTCTGCTTGGCCACGGAGCTCGCCCCTTTAATTGAGCAGCATGGAGATGACCTGCGTGGTTGCATATCCAACGCGTACATCGTATAAGCCGTCGGGAATGTTGGCGCGTGCAGATGCGACGAGGGCGTTGTTCTCGTCCGTGCCAACCGTCAGGACCTCAGTGTCCACATCTCCGACTTTCATCTCCATACCAGGTTTTACCTTGCTCGCTTTTTCGGCGTCGTTGAAGGATACGGTAAGCTCGCCGCCAACGGCGCGCGCCGTGCCCGTTGCATAGCTTTCTATGGTCGTGAAACCGCTCCAAAGGAGCAGTCCAAGGACAAGCAAAACGATCGCTGTAAGCAGCATCCAAATCTTCGGGCTTGTTACCCTTAGGTAGTCGTTCAGCTGGTCGGGTGAAGCTATTCTCCGCGTTCCGGAGTCTTCCATGGGCAAGTCCCCCTTGCTGCCATTTTCTGCGAATGGCAAAACGAACGTTTTTTGCATCACGTGCGAAATAAGCGATGTGAGCTGCATGCTCGTTGTTTTTCGCGCATGGATATATTACATGAAGCTTCTTGAGCCGCCTACCTGAATCGAACGGGCTGGGGATTCGAGCATGCTCTTTTCCAACGCCCGCGTTTGAGAAAGCATGTGAAGTAAGGTCGCATGCGATGTGCTGAGAACGACCGAGCTTGCGCGAGCAGAAAAATGAATCTAAACACTCGCAGTTTTGTAAATTCTTAAAATAAGATAATATTTCTGTATCAAAACACAAATCAATGGCAGTGATGATAGATATTGCGAAAAGACATGCCGGACGTTAAGACAGATGCTCTCATGGCGATGCGCGAAGCAGTAGTTCTGTTTCATGAGGTTGTTACGCCAATATGTCGAAAGCATGGCGTGACCGTTCAGCAGATGCTTGTCTTGGCTGAGCTGGAAGAAAGGCCTCATCAGATGGCGACCCAGCTGGCTGATCGCGTGGGCATATTGCGTACGAATTTCGCCGCTGTGTGCTACAGGATGGAAGCCAAAGGGCTCATATCGCGCGAACAGAGCAAGGTGGACCGCAGACGTGTGCACCTCGACACTACAAAAAAGGGACTCGACCTTCTTGAGTGTGTAACCGAAGAATTTGGACGGGTACTTGATCAAAACGTTTCGGATTTGAGCAAGAGCGATTATGTTGCTGTTCGCGACGGCATGTCTGCTCTCACAAAACTTATGAGTGCAACGACAAAAGCTTAGAGGAGCACGTTTCTCAGAAGAGATATCAATGATTGGAGCACGAGGATGGGTATTGTTCAGCAGAAAAAAGGCTCTGCCAAGACTGGCGCTGCAGGGCAGGGCGCCAGTGCGGGAATCAAGCGAGCCGCATTGAATAAGTTTGTTGATTGGCTGATGGCCGACCCCGAGACAAACATGAAGAAGGCCCTCGATCGCACCGACAAGATTCTCCCGAACAATCTCTTTGCCAGCCAGCGAAACGCATTTCGCCGCGCTGTCGATGAAGAGAACAACTGGTATCTACTGCTGCAGAAAATGTTTCAGCTGAATCCAACCGTTATCACCAAGCTCATGAAGTCGCTATTGGTCGAAGCGAATCTCCTTGCTTGGCCGCAACAGGAGGCTAACCGCGAGCGATTCGGTTGCAACGTGCCTTGGGCTATCCTGCTCGACCCCACGAGCGCCTGCAATCTGAGCTGTACAGGATGCTGGGCGGCCGACTACGGGCACGCGATACAGTTGAGCTATGACGAGATTGACTCGATTATTCGTCAGGGTGTCGAACTTGGTACCCACATCTATATTTATACGGGCGGTGAACCGCTCGTACGTAAGCGTGATCTGATTAAACTGTGCGAAGAGCATCCCGATTGCGCCTTTCTTTCGTTCACCAACGCCACGCTCATTGACGAGGAGTTCTGTCGCGAGATTGAGCGTGTGGCCAACTTCATCCCTGCGATATCGGTCGAAGGCATTGGCGAAGCAACCGATGCGCGGCGCGGAGCGGGAACTTTTGACAAAATCGACCAGGCTATGGAGCTTTTGCGTGAGCATGGTCTTCCTTTTGGCGTGTCATGCTGCTATACGTCCGATAACGCCGAGTCGATTGCCTCCGAGGAATTCTTCGATTGGCTCATCGAGCAAGGGGCGCTCTTCGCCTGGATTTTCCAGTTCATGCCGGTGGGCGTGAATTCGAGCCCCGAACTTATGGCGACGGCGGCCCAGCGCGAGCACCTGTATCACTTCGTTCGCAAGATGCGCGAGAGCAAGCCGCTGTTCACGCTCGACTTCCAAAACGACGGTGAGTTCGTGGGCGGCTGCATTGCAGGCGGTAGGCGCTATCTGCATATCAATGCTGCTGGTGATGTGGAACCTTGCGTGTTCGCGCATTACAGCAACGCCAATATTCGCGAAGTCTCGCTGCTCGATGCGCTGCGCAGCCCGCTGTTCATGGCGTATCATGACGGGCAGCCATTTGATGGCAACAATCTGCTCCGGCCTTGTCCTCTGTACGAGAACACAGGCAAACTTGCGCAGATGGTCGAGGCTGCAGGCGCTAAATCGACCGATCTCGAGCACAAGGAAGACCCGCGTGACCTTACCGAGAAGTTCCGCCAGCGCGCGGAGGAGTGGGCGCCGGTAGCTGAAAGACTTTGGTACGATGAAGCGGGAGAGCGCGCTGTATGGAGACGTCGCCGCTATGTGGCGCAGTCCGAGGCCGACATTGCGAAGTTCGAGCAGCTTGGCCGGATGGGGGATGTTTCCTTACAGGAACGCGATGCTGACATTGAACGTATTGTGGCGGGGTAGCAAGCTCTCGTCTTTGAGCAGGTCGCGTGTGGGGGATGAGCTGCAGAACAGCCCTGCCGCTCATCTCCCATACGTGACGCAACGTTCATTCATGCGATAATCGTCCCTATGAAATCGATACGCAAACCACATATCGTACTAGCGTTGCTCGCGGTGTTCGCAGCTGCGGTGCTGTTCGTCAATTATGGCACTGTGCTTCTATCGGTACCATTTGCCTCTGTTCATCTTAATGGGCCGACTTCAGTCGATTCCGACGGAGAACACACAGTAGCGATCGACACCGAATCGCGACGGGCGCTCATCATGAATTCCAGTGGCGATTTGACCGGGGTTGTGAGCTGCTCGACAATCGATTCTCCCGTCGATGCGATTACCGATGTTTGCGTCTCGAATAATCGTGTGTATGTGTCAGGCGTGAGATATATGCCCGATAGCGACAATATCTTCCAGGAGCGCGTGGCCGTTTACGACAAGGGCGGCAATTTCAAAGGCGTAGTCTACGAACTGGAAGGAGACGGGTCCACCCCTTTGATCAAGTCGCTGAGCGATGTTTCCGACGGCGTCGTGGTTTCACACGAGAAAGAGATACATCAAGGCTCCGAAGAGAGCCGCGCGAGAACCTTTTGTATTTCGTTTGTCCTTATCGGGCAGAATGAAACGAAAGAGATAGGAACGGACAGTTCTCGCAACGCTGCGGCATTCGACGTGGCCGTTTCGGACGCTGGCGAAGAAGGTGCGTATCAATATGCCATCCTCAATTCGCTCGGCATTTTGGACAATGAAACGGTCGATTATACCCCGCAGGTGTACGAAGGCCACGTGTACACTTCTATCGATATCGACGAGGCGGGAACACTATACGCTTGCGACGATGAGACGAACTCACTGCTTGCCATCTCCGCAGATTCATCAAGTGTGAATACCCTTTTGAGCGGCAAAGGCTTTCACAGGGTGCATGTGACCAAAGATGTTGTTAGCACCTGCAACAGCGAAACCAATACAGTTACGTTATGCAGCATCTCCGGCACTGTTCTAAGGGAGTTTACCGAAGTCACTCCAAGCATCGGCTTTTCGGCGCGCATGCTCCTTGTGTGGGCGAGCGGACTCTATCTCGTTATTCTGTTTACGGTGCTGGCAATTCGAAAGTTGCGGCAGCTCGCTAAGGACGGGAAAACAGGGGGCGTTGGAGCAATGTTTGCAGCTGTTGCCGTGGTGATTGCCATCGCTGTTGCTGCCGGAAGCCTTTCGTATGCGTCGTATCAGAAGATGCTCGATGTGCGCGGGCACGAGATAAAGATGTGTGCAGATTATCTCGATCCCACCGTGCGCAATTTGAGCGATAAGATGGAAAAGGCTGACAACCGGAATGCTCTTCGCGGGAACGAGGAAGAGCTTGCCGAGGCCGGAGAAAACATCGTTGAAGCCATATGGCCCGTGCTGACACTTGTGTACTCGGCAAACACCAACGATATCGGGTTATATTTCTCCTTATATGGAAAAGACGATAAAGGTATCTTCTTCCTCTATGGAAATCCAACCGAATATGTCATGGGAACCTCTGCGCGCAACACAGCGAACAGTGGGCTTCAGGCGGCATTTGATGGAAAGCTCGATAGTAAGGGTGAGCTACTTCATGGCAGAGCGCTTCGCGATACCACCCAGTATCGGCTTGTTCAGATTCCCACGTCCGATGGTAACGGCATTGCCGGAGTCATCGAGATTGGTAGCAGGATGCGCTCGTTCGAATATTCCGTCGTGGGAAACCTGGCGCAGCGCATCTTGGAGCTGCTCGTACTCATGCTCGTTGTGTACTTGACGTATTCCGAGCTGCGCACATGCGGCCGTTGCCTATTCACGTACCGTCGGCGCCGTCAAGAGGATGGGGAACGCGCTGCTGCTGTTCTGACGCGCCCATTCACGTT
>CACZSV010000026.1 GCA_902783925.1 uncultured Coriobacteriaceae bacterium | reverse complement strand
TTGCGTAAGCAGGCATGTAAGAGTCAATGCGATTACCAAAGGGCCATGAAGCGTCGTGCGTCTCATCATGCTGGTTTTGCCTTTCGCGCCTTTTTTTGGGGTTTCCCAATATGTTCGAGAAACCCCATAGATTTCCTGCTAACTTGCCGCTCCTGGCATTACGTACCAGGCAATGGTGCCGAATGCCGTTTTCTCGTTGATCTGCTTATCGAGATTCTTGACCGTGCCAGCGCTTTCGATCTGAACGCGGTCAGCCGTTCCCTCACCCGCGGTGGCCATTTGCCACTTCGTTGCATCGCCCACAGGGGCTTTCGATAAGTAATCTGCAGCATGGAGTGTGTCTTGAGTGGGCCCAAAATCAACGCTAATAGCGTTCATGCAGTCCGAGCTGGCAGCATTTTCGACGATGTTCCAGCCCTGCGATGCACCAACGAGAACGCTCGAGACGTACATCTGCATGACGGATTCGTTCTCGATGTAGGTCGCCTCTGCCGAAGGTCCCGTTAGCACCCCCGCTGCATTTGCTGCGAAATTCATTTCGATGGGAACTGTGAAAGCGAGGTTGTCGCCAAGACCATCGCCGTTCGCATCGGGATTGTTCGTATCGCTTGTACCGCCCAGTTCCCTATTGGCTGAGGCGTCGAGCTGAATGGTGAGTGATGTGTTGCCGGTTCCGGTCTGAGCGGCATTCGCTGTCGCTGGCATGATGCCCGCAGTGCCGGCGAGCGCTCCTATTGCCAGCAGGGCAAGCACCTTGCTTCCCGTTTTCGAGGCGTTTGTAATCGCATTTCTCATTTCCTGTCCTTTCGTATCGGTATGCTTCGTGAAGTGATCTGCTCACACGATTTCAATTTCGACCGCGACGGGGTTTCCGTGGATATTGCCATCTGCGTCAACGGCCCGAACGATTGCCGTTGCAGCTCCCCTGCGTGCGTTTGTCTCATGGGCCCATTCGAGTACATGGCCCGGCTGCACCGTGCCCGATTCGTAGACGACCTGGCCGTCCTGCTCGATGGCGAGACTCTCTGCATAGCCGTTGTTTTCTTCGGGAACAATCAGGTTCACCTGCAGGCTGCCGTCTTCTGCGATTTGGGGTTTCGGGGCAATCGAGATATGGATGCGCGATTGCTCCGTCTGCTCGTCAAGCATCGCCTGCGCTTGCGCCTGCGTCATGGTCCCCATGGGGATAATCGCGCTTCCCGTGTCTGATGCGTTGCCTTGCGGGGCGTTGAATGCGTAGAGGACGCATGCGCTCGCGATGACTGCCAGAAGTGCGATTAATGCAATCATCGATATTCGCGGTCTCTGCTTTCGTATGACATGCGGGTTGCGCGCTGCGCTCAACATCCCTTTGGTATTGCTCATCGCTCATTTCACCCCCTCGTGTCTTTCTCGTTGCTCAATGTTGCGTCGCCCCATCTACGTCTGACGGAGATGAGAACGAGCGCAGCGCAGCTCATCGCAAGGGCAATGCAGGCGGCAATCGCACCGATGGCAATGTGGTCCCCTGTTTTTGGCAGCGCTTGGCCCGATTGCGGCGCGTTCGATTCGGTCACCGCTGGTCCCGCCGTCTTTGCAGGCACATCGAGTACGTGTACGGTCTGGGAGCTGTTTTCGAGGTCGGCGTGCTCTATGCATTTTGTTCCGCCCAGATACATGGACTCGAAGACGACGAGGTCATGGCCGGTCAGCTGCCGCGAATCGAGCGGAAGCTCGATGTCCACTGTGCCCTGCGCATTCTCGGTGACGAAGGTCTTTTCGGCCGTGACCTCCTTGCCGTTTGAATCGGTCACAGCTTGGCCTGTCTCCTTGTCCATCAGGCGTCCGATGAGCGTGTAAGCACTGCCGGCGCTGCATCCTGTATACGAGACCGTATCCACGACGGTCATGTCCTCACGCGCCTGGCCTTCGTGCGTTCCGCTGCTCTTGTCTACGGCTGTCGTCTTCATCGTCGGCTCAGGCGGCGTCTCGACGGGAGGAACGGGAGCGATCGTGACCGTCTGGTCATCGTTGGCGATATCGGCATGCTCTGCGACAGTTTCCTCACCGAGAGATAGTTCCTCGAAGACGACGACGCTTGTCTCTGAGAGCCTGCTTGCGTCGAAGCTGAACTCGAGCGAGAGCGAGCCATACGGTGAGAGCGGCGAGAACTGCTGAGATGCCGTGATGGGTGCTCCGTTGACGAGGAACTCTTCTCCGCTTGCTTTATCCATGAGCCGCCCATGTACGGTGTACGATGCGTTTGGCTCGAGGTTCGCATATTCGATTCTGTCGACAATCGTTACGATGTCAGATGTGCTTGCCGAATGACTGCCGCTTTCCTTATCGCTCGCCGTCGTGGAGATCCTTGGTTCAAGTTCGACTGGTATCTCCGGCTCCGGCTCGTTGACGACCGTCCCCAGGTCGATATCGAATTCCACGACGCTCTTGTCGCGGCTCACGTTGAAGCTGTCATGCCAGAGCACGTAGCCGGCATTGGTCTCGCAGCGCATCTCCTCGATCGTGTACTCGCCAAAGGGTAAGGCGCCCAGCGCGTCATCTGCTTCGGCAAGGTCGCCATCTTCTCCGCGGCCAAACCAGATGCCACCATCTTCTCGCGTGTCCGCCTGTGTAATACCATCTTGAGAGAGAAGCACGTCGTTTGCGTTTGTGTTGCTGGTGTGGCTAAGCATGTTTGCAGCTGTGCTCAAAGAGCCATTGCGATCTGTTACGGCAACATGGGCCTCTCCCGTAATCACATTGGTGATGAGAAAGGGAATGCCCGCGAGTTTCTGGCCGGTATCGCCCGCCTTCTTCTGGAGACGCACGTCATTTCTCACGACCTGGTCGTTGAATACGAGCGGCGAGCCTGCCGTATCTTGCACCACGACTGCCCCGTTGCTGCGCACCTCGAAGCGCTGTGGCGTGCCGTCGCTCAGTAGATAGCTCTCGTTGCTCGAGGTCTCCGCGATTTCGTATGTGCCGTAAGGCAACATGTCGTGGGGCGTCTGCGCCGTATATGCGTTTGCAGCCGGGTTCCATGCGGTTGATATTGTGCCCACCACATCTCCCGATGCGAAATAGGTGTTGCCGACCATCACGCCGTGGTCTGAAACGTTGGTGATGGTGAATTCGATGCCTGCAAGCGAGGTTCCCAGATGCCCATCGCTTGCAAAGCTTCCGTGTTCTGCGCCGCCAATCGCCTCGGAAACCCCAAGTTCACGGTCGTTTTTCATGACCTGCACGCCGCCTCGGGCGACCTCGTTAAGCATGCCTTGCGCCTTGACGAGCTGGACGTTCTGCCCCTCTTCGCGGATTTCGACGGTCTTGTTTACGGCGCCTGCCTGCGTATACCCCTGCGGCGCTTTCGATTCCACGATTTCGTACGTGCCAAAGGGCAGCATCGTGTCGCCGGTGCTTGCCGTGTATGCGTCAAGCGATGCATTGTATGCGGTTTCTATGGTCATGATCTTGGCGCCAGGCGCAAACACCTCGCCATCTTGCGCTACGCCGTCGGAGTCGAGGTCGGCCCAGATTGTGTGCGCCGAACGGTTGTAAATGTCAAAGGCGGCACCCGCAAAGCTCGCATCGCCCTGCGCGTAATCCCAGTAATCGCCGTCGGGCGTGTGGTATTGCTCGGCATCGGCTTTGCCAATCACGATGCCGCCGCGCTTAATCAAATCCGGCTGCTCAGGTGAGTTATAGGAAAGAACGCTTTCTGCGCTGGTTTCTTCTGCAGTGATCTGTATGCAATGGGCACTGGGTGGACCGCCGCGTCCATCATCAAGCAGATAGCCTTTGGGGGCTTGTATCTCTCGAACGACAACTGTTCCAAGAGGAATTGCCGCCGTACCGTCGCTTTGCCTATAGAGTGCATCTCCTGAAATCAAGTATTCATCGGAAAGCGCTGCACGGCCCATTGCATCAGTTTTGAATATCCACGAACGAACCATCTGGCCCGAAGCAGCTGCGTCTGAAGCTGTAGCATAGTAGGCGTCGTAGTAGTCGACTTTAAACTGAGCGCCTTCAAGAGAAGCGTCCCCAAGAGGTTCTGAGCTATTCGTACCTGCGTCGACTTTAGCGACGACGAGATCCAAAGGATTCGACTGCGGAAGATCGCTCACATCAAGGTGCGCGTGCGATCCTGCAGTGACCTCGGCAGCGTGCACTTCGTATTCACGTGCATATCCCCGAGGCGCAGTGGTCTCCTGTATCCAATAGTTGCCAGGCCGTAAATTGTCGATGTGCCCGTTTCCTTGGGCATCGGTTCGTATGGTGCCAACGAGCTGCGTGCATGACTCGTCAATGTATACCCCGTATTCAGCGCCCTCGAGGCTGTAGCAGCTGTTGTTTTCGCTTGTTTCAGGAAGAGACGACGACTTTGATATCTCGATTCCGCCATAGGGGATCTCCATATATCCAGATCCCATGATGTCCTGATAGTTTTCGCCTCCGGGCCCTGCGCATTCGATACGGAATGTGAAATGGATAAAGCCGCCATCAAGCGAGTCAATGCGTAACCAGCCTCCTGTTGGTATGGAGTGCCCGCCGTTGTTGAGGACGTCTTCGACGCAATGGGCAACGTTCCATTTT
>CACZSV010000025.1 GCA_902783925.1 uncultured Coriobacteriaceae bacterium | reverse complement strand
GCGGGGTGCGGAGCTGCATCCGCGCGAAGCTAGAGCCTTGCGTCCCAGCACGGCCGTGCACCTTTTGGGTTTTCGGCCGAAGGTGTATGGATCTCTCCATCGGAGCCGTTCACCTTTTGGGTTCTCGGCCGAAGGTGTATGGATCTCCCCATCGGAGCCGTTCACCTTTTGCCCTTGGAGGCAAAGGTGTGCGGATCGCCCGGCTGCAGTCATACACCTTTTGGGATTCCGGCCAAAGGTGCGCTGTGCTTGCGGTCTGGTCGGATTACCTAGGCGGCTGGATAGGGCATGGGGCGCGTGTCCTGGCGCAGTTCCGCACGAGCAGGAAGCGCCAGTGACGCTTCCACGCGAGCTCAGGACTGTCTGAGCACAGGGCGCGCGCCCCATGCCCTATCCAACGCATAACGTTTGCTCGGAGAACTGCAGCGGGACGCGGGCTGCGTCCTCGCGAAGCAAGGGCCAAAGCGAAAAGCCAGCGGTTTTTCGCAACGCCGTATCCCGCCCCCGTAAGCAAAGGGACCGTTCCCCTCTTTGTCGTGCCTATATCTCAACCGGATGCACGCAGTCGACACCATGTTCTTCGCAGAGCGTGATGAGCTTCTCGTCGAGCGTGCACATCGTTGCATCGTTGCGGCGCGCAAGGACGAAGTAGAACAAATCGTATGCTGGATGATCGAGGCGAATCGACTCGGCAAATACCTCCGGCAAAAGCGCACGCATATCGCGAAATTCAGTGACGAGCGAAAGCGCATTTGCAAGACAATCCGATGCTTCCTCTTTGCTCATATGACCTGCATGGACATATTTCCAAAGGGCGTTAGCGGCCTCGCATTGGAGCAGATGCGGCGCGATGACCTCATCCTCTGGAATCATGAGCGACATGAGGGCACGCCCTTCGGGTGTTCCGCGCGACATATCAACAGCAGCGCTGCAATCTAATACGATCATCTACTATCACGATCCTCTCGAACGAGCTCCGCGGTACTTGGGAAATCAGCCGGAACCGTATGAGGTGGACGCTCCGCAATTGATTTGAGGAGCGCGCGGCGTTTGGCAATGCGCTCTTCCTCGGCAATTTTCCATTGGGGCTGTTTTCGCATGTGCCCGTCAAGGCCCTGTTCGATAAAGACTACCGTCTGCTGGGCGATGCTCCTATGCTCGCGTTTTGCGACCGCACACAGCCTGTCGTACAGATCTTGCTCGAGGTCTCTCACTTGAAGTGTCGGCATGCTAGCTCCTTTCATGCATTATGCATGTATAGTTCATGCATTATTGTATCATGGGGAGCGTTTGCACGCCTTATGAAGTCACTCGTCAGGCAATACCTCTATTAGATTTACTCGTATTCCTAATATAATTACTATTGCATTTTGATTTCGCTCGTGTGCAGAGAAAATCAGAAATGGGCAAAACAATATCTCTTTACCTGAATGAAGAGACCCTCAACAAACTTGATGAGCTTGTGGCTGCCAATGCCGACAAGGACAGGCTTTCGAGCCTGACGGGGCATCAGGTCACAAGCAGGTCAACGCTTGTTGCGAAGATCATTGACGAATACGCGTGCAATTATCCAACAGAGCTCTTCTCGATAGAAAATATCCAGTACGCGATAGTCCCGATCGCCAAGGAGTTCGGTGTCGAGAGAATCGCTTTATTCGGGTCGCGCGCACGTGGCGACGAGAACCCGGACAGTGATATAGACCTCGTTATCGACAAGGGAAAAGTCCGGGGCTTGATTTCATCAGGCTCGGCGAGCGTATTCAATCGGCTTTCAACGTGCACGTAGACATGATCAGCAGAACCGGCGCAAACAAGCGTTTACGATGCCTTCGATGCACGGACCGCCTGGGAGACGATTGTCGAAGACATCCCCGTGCTGAGGGAGCTCTGCGAAGAGCGCGTCGCAGATTAGAAAAACCGGCCCGGGCGCAAAGCCCGAGCCGGTCTTATCAATTGCTGTTAGCAGTTTTTCCGCGCGCGCTTAGCCCAGAGCGCTGAAGCTCAGCATTAGACCGCCGATGGAGTTGCAGCCGTCCTGCTCGAAGCCATACTCGCCAAACGTGAACTCGGCGATGAACGGAACGCCGTCAGCTTCTTTCACGAACTGCTCGGCAACCTCGCCGATGCGATCGGCGATGGCGGCACGGCGTCCGCCGCAATGCACGAAGAAGTACGCAGCCGGCTTGGCGCCCGCCTTCTCCTTGAGCTCGGCGGCCGTCTTGCCAACGGACGCCACGAGGCAATCCACGTCGCCTTCCATGCGGATAACGGCCGTCTTCTCAACGACCTTGGCGCCCACGGCAATTGAGAGATCTTCATTGCCGTTCATCGGGTGGCGAATCGCGACAAGGTCGCCCAGGCGGTCCTTGACGCCAAGCGGCGAAACGATGGACTCGGAAAGCAGAGCCGCGCCCTTGAGGCTTTCGACATCCATGCCGCGCCAATCGGCATAGACCTGCAGTGCCGGCTTGCCGTCGATCTCGGCAATGCCACGGTCGCCGTCCATCTTGGTGACAACGCCAAAATCATCGGTTTCGGCATACGCGCCCGTGAACTTGTTCACAAACGGCGTGTCGGTATAGAAAAACGCGATAGTGCAACCATCCTGGAAGGTCTCGGTGCCGTTGTAGATCCACCACTTGCCGGCAATCTCGTTATCGGCTGCGGAGCCGCCAAAGAACGGCACGCGGCCGATGACCTCGGTCACGCCCTTGATGTAGTACTCTTCCTCGGCAGGAGAGCCGACCATATACCAGTAATCCGGCGGGCAGTCCTTGCCGGCGGCCTTCATGGCCTCTTCTGCAAGCTTGCGGCCGATCTTGCGCGGACAGTCCGCCGTATCGCGCGCAGCGCCGGCCGTGCCAATCACTACATCATCGCCGCCAAGAGCGAGGATGCCGACAAACGGCGTGTCGCCACCCACAAAGCCTTCCGGCGTCACGATGCCGGTAAACGAGGTGTTGCCCACAACTGGCACGCCCGGCAGTTCGGCGGCCACCGCATCGAGCAGCGCCTTGGAATCGTAATCGCAGCTGCCATATGCCATGGCAAGCTTGGCACCGTCAATACCGGCGGCAATCTTAGCGGCAACTTCCTTGCCTGCCTCGGCAGCGGTCGCGGCAGTCGATGTAGCAACAAAGCTCTTCATAATGTGCTTCCTTTCAACACCTAACAACGAATCGTCCAAATGAGAAGCGGGTGTGAACGCCCTTGCACTCACACCCGCTTAAATCCGCTATTCGTACTCGCGAATCTTCTTTGCCATCGTAAACGCGCAAATTCCCGAACACGCGAGCAGCGCAGTCCCGATGACAAGCCCAGTAATTATGATAACTCTGTCTATCATGCAGATTCCCCTAGCCAAGCTTGTAGTCAACGTACGCGATGTGCGTCTCGAGGAACTCTTCGAGACCATGCTCGCCGTCGTCGCCGCCAAGGCCAGACTGGCGCACGCCAGCATGGAAGCCCTGGAAGGCCTCGAAGTGATGACGGTTAACGTAGATCTCGCCGAAGTTGATCTCGTTCAGTCCACGCATCACGGTATCGAAGTCGGTGCTGTGGATGGAGGAAGTCAGGCCGTAGTCGGTGTCGTTGGCCTTCTCGATGGCCTCGTCGAGCGTCTCGAACTTGGAGATGGCCATAACGGGGCCGAAGATCTCCTCGCGCATGATGCGCATGTCGTGATCGCAGTCGACGATAAGTGTCGGCTCGATGAAGTAGCCCTTGCCCTCGATGGCGTTGCCACCGACGACGATATTCGCGCCCTCGTCACGTGCGCTCTGGATGAGGTCGAGGACGATTTCGCGCTGCTTGGCATTGACCATCGGGCCCATGTCGACGGACTCGTCGAGCGGGTCGCCAGCCTTGGCAGCCTTGACACGCTCGGTCATCTTGGCGACGAACTCGTCATAGATGCCCGACTGCACGTAGACGCGCTCGGCTGCGTTGCAGACCTCGCCGCAGTTGTAGTAGCGGGAGTTGAAGCAGTTTTCGACGGTGGCATCGAGGTCGCAGTCGTTCATGGCGATGAACGGCGCGTTGCCGCCCAGCTCGAGCGAAACCTTGGTAACGTTATCGGCGCAGTTCTTCATGATCTGCTTGCCAACAGGCGTCGAGCCGGTCATCGAGACCATGGCAACCTTCTTGTTGCCGGAAAGCTCGTTGCCAACGACGGAGCCAGAGCCGGAGACGACGTTCACGACGCCCTTGGGCAGACCGACTTCCTCGCAGAGCTTCGCGAATTCGAAGCAGCCATTGGGGCTATCGCTCGACGGCTTGAGCACGACCGTATCGCCGCAGACCAGCGCCGGGGCGACCTTGCGGCCTATGAGGAACAGCGGGAAATTCCACGGCATGATGCCAGCGCATACGCCGATGGGCTTCTTGTAGAGGAAGATGTTCTCGTTGGGGGCATCCGACGAGATGATTTCGCCCTTGATGGTGCGGGCCAGACTTGCATAGTAGCGCAGATACACACCGAGCCACGTAGCTTCGTCACGGGACTCATTGATGCGCTTGCCCATTTCCGCGGTGTTCGTCTGGGCGAACAGCTCACGATTCTCGTCAACTTTGTCGGCAAGCTTGTTGAGCCACTCGGCGCGAGCGATCGGGGGAAGCTTGCCCCACTCCTTCTGCGCTTCGTAGGCGGCGTCGACAGCAGCGGCGACGTCTTCTTGTGTAGCCTTTGGTACCTGCGAAACGACCTCTTCCGTGGCGGGGTTCAAAACGTCGATCATCTCGCGGTCGCCGTTATCCACGAACTCGCCGTTAATAAAGAGCTGGTACTGCTTCATAAACAAAACCTCCTACTAGACGTTACTTGCCTTCTATTCAACTCGGCGGTCATGCAACCACCGTTGTTGACACGTTGTTTCGCATTCTTGCACATGAATATGCATGAAAGCTGAAACGTTAACCATTTATAATTATGTAGTGCACGTACATGGGCCCATGAACGCCTTCGACGCGCACGAGTTCGATATCGGACGTGACGGACGGCCCGCTGATAAAGCAGACCTGCGCGGGAAGCCCCGCACCGTTCTCTCCGCCTTCGTCACGCAGTATCTTCATCCAATCGCCCAAGGTCGCCTTGATGCTGTCGGCATCGACGAGCGCGATGTGCGCAAGCGGCAAAAGGCTGATGGCGCGTCCGCAGGCCTCGCTGCAAGGCTGCACGACCGTTCCCGTCTCGGCGATTCCGCCGCGGGTATACGTGATTCCGAAGCGCGCAGCGTTACATGTTTCGGCCACGGCCTCACGCCCCTGCGATGCATCCCAGCGTATGGCTTGCGTCACCTTGTCTGCCGCTTCCAACGCAGCGGGAATGGCGAGCCCATCGATACGGGCGTCATCGGCAAAGACGACAGAGCCCGCCTCTTCGGCCGAACCGACGATGTCTGCAACGGCGGCGGCGACTTCTGCCTTCGTGCATATGCGCACGTCCACGCGAATCTTTTCCGCCTCGGCGGCGAACATCTCCACAAGTGCATCGTGGCTCAGGCCATCCACCAGGCGCGCCGGCGCCTCCTTCTTGTAATCGAAAGGGGTCACATCCTCGGGAACCTGATCATGCCCCAGCTGCTTGGAAATAGGAGCGAGGAAGCTCTCAAGCGTTGCACGTTCCATTACTCGTCTCCCCTCTCTTCAGCGAGCGGCTCGACGACGTTTTCCCCGTTCGCGCGCGCTTTGTTATGTTCGGCAAGCCAGGTCCTGAATCGATACGGCGCCAGCACGTCGAAGTCACGCGACGAGGTCCAGCCGTTGAGGACCGGTACCCAGGCGCTTCCTTCGTCGAGCTTTGCCTTGCCAAGTGCGAGTGCCTGCATTGCGGGGCGCCCCAGGGTCATCAAGGCGAGGTAGACGTTCTTGTTCGACCACATGGCCTGCATCGCCTTGAAGATGGGCACCTCAATCTTGTGATTCTTGCCCTGCTCGACTATCGCGATGCGGTGGTCGCGCACGAGTTCCTGTATGGGAATGCGCGCGGGGCAATGGTCGGTGCATGCTCCGCACAGCGTGCAGGCAAAGGTCATCGAATCGATATCGTCGTAGCCAGCAAGAGCCGCCGTAAGAACGATGCCCATGGGGCCCGGATAAATCGAGCCATAGCCATGGCCGGTGATATGACGATACACGGGGCAGATATTGAGGCATGCGCCGCAGCGAACGCAGCGCATCATGGGTTCGAACTCGGTGTTCAGGATCTTGTGACGACCGTTGTCCATAATGATGTAGTGGACTTCTTCGGG
>CACZSV010000024.1 GCA_902783925.1 uncultured Coriobacteriaceae bacterium | reverse complement strand
GAGCCATCGAAAATCGTGGCAATTTGGTTAATTGATGGTTAAATGCTGCGCTCACAACACGCTGCGCTCAAAAAAGATGTATAACAGGGAAACGTGTCTTTACGACTAGGAAGGGTAAGGCTATGGATCCGAACATTAAAGAAATAAGCAACCGCATTCGCACGCTTAGGGAAGACCTTGACCTTACGCAACAAGAAATGGCAGAGGCTACCGGCAGGTCAGTCGCGGAATACGCAGCCCAGGAATCCGGCAACGAGGACCTTTCGTTCACCTTCTTATATAAGTGCGCGAACGTCTTTGGCGTCGACGTCATCGAGCTGCTCACTGGCGAGGCTCCGCATCTGCGCGGCTATTCGCTCGTCCGCGCTGGCGAAGGCCTTTCGATTAAGCGCCGCGTCGGCTTCGAATATCTACACAAGGCGCCTCATCTTGGCAATAAACTCGCGGAGCCCTTCCTCGTCACGATTCCCTATGTCGAAGAAGACCAAGACAAGCCGATTCACCTCTCCTATCACAAGGGGCAGGAGCTGGATTACATTATTTCGGGCCACCTTCGATTTTCGTATGAGGGTCATATCGAAGAATGCGGCCCAGGTGACACACTCATGTACGACTCCGGGCGCGGCCACGGCCTGCTCGCCCTCGATGGCGAACCCGTCGTTTTGCTGGCGGTAGTCATCGAACCACCCGATAAAAAAGTAATCTAGCTGAACGGCAAGGAACAATGAGAGAAATCAACCTGCGCTACGTAGAAGAGACCTACGGACGCGACAAAACACTGCAGACTTTTTCATTGCACTACCCCGATACGTTTAACTTTGGCTATGACATCGTCGATGACATCGCTGTTAACGACCCGACGCGTCGCGCAATGATCTGGTGCAACCCCGAAGGAGAAGAGCATATCTTCACCTTCGCCGATATGAAGACCTGGTCTGATAAAACGGCCAACTACCTCACGTCGCTCGGCATTGGCAAAGGCGACATGGTCATGGTCATCCTGCGCCGCCACTATCAGTTCTGGTTCGTTGCCACGGCACTCGCCAAAATCGGCGCGGTTATGGTGCCGGCAACTTTCATGCTCAAAGAGCACGACCTCGAATACCGCCTGAACAGCGCCGAGATCAAGGCCGTTATCGCCACTTCCGTGGGCGAAATCGACCAGGTCGTCGACAGAGTTCGAGATCGCTGCCCATCTGTGGAAACCTACATCCTCGTGAATGGTGCCGGTGGAGGACTTACCCCCATGCGCGAAGACGGCGAGCCCGACGTCGAACGCGGAACGCTCATCGGGCATGCGCTGAGCGGACCGGAAGGCATCTGCTCGGCCCCCATACACCGCCCTGGCTGGGAAGACTTCAACACGGGCGTTCGGGCGGCAAAGTCGGAATTCGCTCGCGTGCAGACACACGTGCGCGAACCCATGCTCATGTATTTCTCGAGTGGCACCTCGGGCAACCCTAAGATGGTGCTCCACGATTCGACCTATGCCCTTGGGCACATCGTCACCGCAAAGCACTGGCATAACGTGCGACCGGACGGAATCCACTTCACCATCGCCGACACCGGCTGGGGAAAGGCCGTCTGGGGCAAATACTACGGCCAGTGGATTATGGAAGCATGCGTGTTCACCTACGATTTCGACCGCTTCCACGCAGGAGAAATCATGCGGCTCATCGACAAATACCGCATCACGACGCTGTGCTGTCCGCCCACCATGTACCGCCTGATGATGCAGGAGGATTTCGAGGAGCACGACCTGTCTTCGCTCGAGTATTCCACCACCGCAGGCGAGGCACTCAACCCCGACCTCTTCAATTTCTGGAAAGAGCACACGGGGCTGACGATCTTTGAAGGCTTTGGGCAAACGGAAACCCCGCTCACCGTTGCGAACCTCACCAACTCGACACCGCATCCCGGCTCGATGGGAAAGCCGAACCCGCTGTACACGCTCGAAATCCAGCGCGACGACGGCAGCCGCTGCAATGTCGGTGAAACGGGTGAGATCTGCATCAAGATGGATCCACGCCCCGAAGGCATCATGATGGAGTACTACCGCAATGAGGCCAAAACCGCCGAGGCAATTCACGACGGCTGGTATCACACGGGCGACGTTGCCTGGGTCGACGAGGACGGCTTCTTCTGGTATGTCGGGCGCAATGACGACGTCATCAAGTCGAGCGGCTACCGCATCGGCCCATTCGAAATCGAAAGCGTGCTGCTCGAGCACGATGCCGTGCGCGAAGTCGCCGTCACGGGTGTACCCGACCCGGTGCGCGGCAAAGTCGTCAAGGCAACCATCGTACTCTCGCAGGGCTTTACGGGCACTGATGACCTCACCGTCGAGTTGCAGCGCTGGGTCAAGCGACGCACGGCACCGTACAAGTACCCGCGCATCATCTCGTACGTCGAAGAGCTGCCCAAGACCGTCAACGGTAAAATCCGCCGCGCGGCGATTCGCGATAACGACGAGAAAGAGAACATGGACGGCCTCGTATGACGAGCCGCATTCCAGAATCGCTGCTCGAGGCGATGGCCCCGATAACGATTATTGCCGGCCATTACGGTGTCGGCAAAACCAACTTCGCTGTCAATCTCGCAATCGATTGTGCGGCAGCTGGCGAGCGTGTCGCACTCATCGACCTCGATGTTGTGAATCCGTATTTCCGCGCAAGCGAACAGCGCCACCTGCTCGAAGATGCGGGTGTACGGCTCATTGCGCCCGTGTTTTCCGAGGCAAAGACAAGCCTTGATGTGCCGAGCCTGACAGGCGCCATCGCCCCTGCGTTCGAAGATGCCGGGCGCGTTGACGGCGCTCGCGTCATCGTCGACCTTGGCGGCGACGATGTGGGCTCAGGTGCCATGGGACGCTTTGCCAAGCTCGTTCGCGAGCACACATACGCGATGCTCTACGTAATCAATCGGCACCGCAATCTCATGCAGGACCCCGCAGATATGCTCGAGAACCTGCGGGAGGTCGAGGCCGCGTCGCGTTTGAACGCCACCGCGCTCGTCGACAACGCGCACATGAAGCAGCTCACGGATGCGGCTGCAATTGCAGACAAAGACGGTTACGCGCTCAAGGCAAGCGAACTTGCGGGGCTGCCGCTCGTGGCTAAAACCGTGCCCATCACGCTCGCTCAAGAAAACGAAAGCGAATTGACAGGCACAGTCGAGGCGGGCTTGGTCTATCCTGTACGTTTATATGTCAAAAACCCCTGGGAATAGATAGAACTGGAAGGGAGTCTATTCATGGCAAAGATGATCGTCGATGACGCATTTTGCAAGGGATGCGGTCTCTGCGTCGACGCCTGTCCGCAGAATATCGTCGAACTCGACCAGGACAAGATAACCGCCAAGGGCTACCACCCCGCGCATTGCATCGACCAGAGCAAATGCACGGGATGCACGTCGTGCGCACTCATGTGCCCCGATGTCGCAATCAAGGTTTGGAGGTAGACGATGGCAGAAAAAGTCCTGATGAAAGGCAACGAAGTTTTGGCAGAAAGCGCAATGCGCGCTGGCTGCAAGTTCTTCTTTGGCTACCCCATCACCCCGCAAACGGAGCTTTCCGCCTACATGGCAAAGCGCATGCCTAAGTGTGGCGGCACGTTTTTGCAGGCAGAAAGCGAAATTGCTGCAATCAACATGGTGTACGGCGCCTCTGCTGCAGGCGCACGCGCGATGACCTCTTCGTCTTCGCCCGGCATCTCGCTTAAGAGCGAGGGCGTCTCCTACATCGCAGGCGCAGACCTGCCCGCTGTCATCATCAACGTCATGCGCGGCGGTCCTGGCCTGGGCTCCATCCAGCCTTCGCAGTCCGATTACTGGCAGGCCACGCGCGCGCTTGGCCATGGCGATTTTCAGATGGTCGTCTACGCGCCTTCGACCGTGCAGGAGATGGCGGATTACACCTACAAGGCGTTCGACGTTGCCGATGAGTACCGCACGCCGGTCATGATCTTGGCCGACGGCATGCTTGGCCAGATGATGGAACCCGTCGAGCTGCGCGACCCCATCGAAGAAATCCCCGAGCGCCCTTGGGCAACCACCGGGCACAACAACGAGCGCGAGCACAATATCGTCAACTCGCTCTACCTCGACGCCGATCTGCTCGACCAGATGAACCACGAGCGCTACAAGCGCTACGAGAAGATCATCGCGACCGAACAGGCAAGCGAGGAATTCCTCTGCGACGATGCCGACATCATCGTGGTGGCATTTGGCGCCGCAGCGCGCATCGCACGCAATTCAGTCCGCGCGGCACGCGAGCAGGGCATCAAGGCCGGGCTCTTCCGTCCCATTACCCTGTGGCCCTACCCCACCGAAGCGCTCGAGAAAACCGTCGCACACGCAAAGGGCTATCTTTCCGTCGAGATGAACATGGGGCAGATGGTCGAGGACGTACGTCTCGTCGTCGGTAACCGCGCCCCCGTCGATTTCTACGGACGCGCCGGTGGCGTCATCCCGACGCCGGCCGAGGTGCTCGACAAGATTGTCGCCCTCAACGAGAAAGTAGGTGAATAACATGGCGGAAAAAGAAGAAAAGCTCGTCTTTGAGCGTCCTAAATCTCTCCTACCCGTCGTCACCAATTTCTGCCCGGGATGCACGCATGGCATCGTGCATCGTCTTGTCGCCGAAACCATCGACGAGCTCGGCATCGAGGGTAAAACCGTCGGTGTCACGCCCGTAGGATGCTCGGTCATGGGCTACAACTTCTTTGGCTGCGACATGATCGAGGCGGCGCATGGCCGTGCGCCCGCGGTCGCAACGGGCGTCAAGCGCGTCAGGCCGGACAACGTCGTCTATGCATATCAAGGCGACGGCGACCTCGCTTCCATCGGCACGGCAGAGACCGTGCACACTGCAACGCGTGGCGAGAACATCACCATAATTTTTATCAATAACGCCATCTACGGCATGACCGGTGGGCAGATGGCCCCCACGAGCCTTCCCAATCAGGTGACGCAGACCTCGCCGTACGGCCGCGACACCTCAAGCGCGGGGTACCCGGTCCGCATCTGCGAACTGCTCTCGACGCTCGACGGCCCCGCATATCTCGAACGTGTCTGCGTCGACACGCCCGCCCATGTGCGCAAGGCCAAGAAGGCCATCAAGAAGGGCTTCCAGTACCAGATTGACGGCGTGGGCTATTCACTCATCGAGGTCGTTTCGACCTGCCCCACCAACTGGGGCATGACGCCGCAGGACTCTTTCGAGTGGATGCGCGAGAACATGCTGCCGTATTACCCGCTCGGCGTGTACCGCGATGTGCTTGCAGAAGGCTACGAGAGCGTGGCCGACGCAGCCCTCAAGCGCGCGGGCGATTCCAAAATCGTCGTTGAGGGAGGTGCGCAGTAATGAGCAACGAAATGCGCCTCATTCTCGCCGGCTTTGGTGGCCAGGGCCTGCTGTTTGGCGGCAAGGTCATCGCATATGCAGGGCTTATTGACGACCGCGAGGTCTCGTGGCTGCCCTCGTATGGCCCGGAAATGCGCGGCGGCACCGCCAACTGCTCGGTAACGCTTTCTGACGAGCCCATCGGAAGCCCGCTTATCACGGACCCGACGGCGCTCATCATCATGAACCAGCCGTCGCTCGACAAGTTCGAGGACGCCATCGTCCCCGGCGGCGTGATCGTGATCGATTCCGCTCTCACCAACAACGCGCCTACTCGCACGGACGTGGAGTCGTTCATGATTCCGGCGACATCCGCAGCTGAAGAAGCGGGGCTTGCGGGCCTTGCAAACATCGTCTGCGTAGGCAAGCTGTGGTCGGAGCTTGCGTTCTGCAAGCGCGAGACACTCGACGCCGCTATTCGCAAGGCGGTGCCAGCCCGTAAAGCCGCGCTTGTGGACAAGAATCTTGAAGCTCTTGAACTTGGCATAGGGCTATAGGGGTCATTGGTTTTTCGCGGGCGGCCCCTTCAAAACAAGGAGCCGCCCGTTTTGGTTTGAGCGTTTGCAAATGCACGGTATACACGAGGACGTGCAGGCAAGGGGAATATCCCTTTTGCAGATAGATAGGAGATGAGGCATGAGCGAAAAGACGAAAGACAACAAGCTTGGCAAGAAGATCAAGACGCTGCGCGAGGCGCATCATCTTACGCAGCAAGATCTTGCAGACCGCTGCCAGTGCGAGCTTTCCACCATCGAGGGTCTTGAGGCAGGCGAGCTTCCGCATTCGCTCGCTCCGCTCATCAAGATTACGCGTGCGCTCGGCGTGCGTCTGGGCACGCTCATGGACGACGACGAAGCGCTCGGCCCGCTCTACATCACCCAAGACCAGATGGAAGAGGTCACGCGCCTCAAGAGCCTCGAGACATCGAGCGATGCCGGCGAGCTTTCGTACTTCAGCCTCGCCGCAGGCAAGCCGTCGCGCCATATGGACCCGTTTGTCATCACCATCACGCCAAGCGGAGAGACCAACCACAAGCTGGTCGGCCATGAAGGCGAAGAGTGGCTCTACGGCATGGAGGGCGAAGTCGAAATAGAATACGGCAAGGAAATCTTCGTGCTGCATCCGGGCGAATCGATTTATTACGACTCCATCGTGCCGCATCAGGTGCGCGCGCACGAAGGCCAGAGCGCCAAGTTTTGGCCGTTGTCTACACTCCGGTCTAGGATTGCATGCGCAAATATACGAGGAAGGCAGCACGTATGTCGCAGACAATAGAGCAAGAAGTTCCGCAGATGTTCTTCGATCATCTGATTACAGAAAACGGCTGGACACCCGAAGAGATCGCATTTCGAACCGAGCGAGCCAAGGAGGTCATGCACCCCTCCCCGCGCGCAGACGGCAGCATCCCCTTGCAGGGCGACCAGGATTATCCGCTGCTCAGCGAGCTCACTCTGGGCGATTACCTGCGCGAGCAGGTCAAGATCGACCCCGACCACCAGTTCATGGTCTATCCCGATCGCGACCTGAGCTGGACGTATGCAGAGTTCGACTCGCGCACCGATGCGCTTGCGCGCGGCATGCTCTACATTGGCATGCGCCCTGGCGACCATCTGGGCGTATGGGCGCGTAACATCCCGGACTGGGTGACGTTCATGTACGCATGCGCCAAAATTGGCGTAGTGATGGTCACCATGAATCCTGTATTCAAGAGCCATGAGCTCGATTACGTGCTCAAGCAAAGCGACATGAAGGCGCTGTGTATTATCGATCGCTTCCGCGATGTCGACTACAAGCAGATCGTGCGCGAGCTCATCCCCGAGTCGCTCGAGCAGGAGCGCGGCTACCTCAACACCGAAACCTACCCCTTCCTGAAGAACCTCATCTATATGGGGCCAGAGAAGCATCGTGGGTTCTACAGCGTTCCCGAGCTTCTGCTGCTGGGGCAGTACGTCAACGAGCAGGAACTGTTCGAGGTCACCAAGAGCTTCGACAACAATGATTGCTGCATGATGCAGTACACAAGCGGTACCACGGGATTTCCCAAGGGCGTCATGCTCACGCACCGCAACATCCTAAACGACGGCTTCTTTATCGGCGAAGGTCAGAAGCTCACCCCAAACGACCGCGTCTGCCTGCCGGTGCCGTATTTCCACTGCTTTGGTTGCGTGCTTGGCATCATGGCCATTCTCACACACCGCTGCACGATCGTCGGCATAGAGAGCTTCGATGCCGAGATGGTGCTACAGGCCATCGACAAGGAGAAAGCCACAGCCGTATACGGCGTCCCAACCATGTACATCGCCGAGCTCAATCATCCCAACTTCGAGAAATACGATATGTCGAGCCTGCGCACGGGCATCATGGCCGGCAGCCCTTGCCCGCCGGCGACCATGGAAGAAGTCATCGAGAAGATGAACATGCGCGATATCACCATTTGCTACGGGCTCACCGAGACCAGCCCCGTGTTCACGCAGACAAGCGTTGAGGATGACGTCGAGCACAAGTGCACGACGGTCGGGCGCAAGCACCCGCCGGTTTCGGTCAAGATCGCAGATGTCAACGACGGGCATACGCTCGGCCCGGGTGAGCACGGCGAGCTATGTTGCCGCGGCTACAACGTGATGAAGGGCTACTACAAGATGCCCGAGGCCACAGCCGAGGCAATCGACGAGGAAGGCTACCTGCACTCCGGCGATATGGGCACCATCGACGAAGACGGCTATTTCCGCGTGACTGGTCGTATCAAGGACATGATCATTCTCGGAGGCGAGAACATCTACCCGCTCGAGGTGGAGAACTTCCTGCTCACGATGCCCGGCGTGCTCGATGCTCAGGTGGTGGGTATCCCGGACAAGAAGTATGGCGAGATCGTCGGAGCGTTTATCCGCACGCAGCCTGGATTCGAGGACATGACCGAAGATGATGTCCGCGCGTACGCGATCCCGCGCATCGCGCGCTTCAAGGTGCCCAAGCGCGTGTTCTTCGTTGACGAGTTCCCCATGAACCCTGCCAAGAAGG
>CACZSV010000023.1 GCA_902783925.1 uncultured Coriobacteriaceae bacterium | reverse complement strand
CGTGAAGTACTTGGCAACGCGCGTGTTCTGAACCAAGGCCATGGAGTTGCCGCATACAGAAAGTGGCTCACCCTTGACAAAGACATGACCGGGATCGAGAACATACTCGTCTTCATAGCCGTCGATGCCGCCCTGATAGGTTGCGTATTGGTTGTACTGCTCGCAGAGATCCTCGATGATGCCGGGAATCTTCCAGGTACGCATCGTGCGATTGAAGAAGGTGATGCCTTCGAACTGCTTAGACAGCTCGTCATCGCCGAGCTTGCACTTGACGGTCTTCCAGTTGCGAACGGTGAGGAAGCCAGCATTGGTGGTGAAGCGGCGGAAATCCTCGATGTAGAGCGCGCTGGACAGACCCGCTGCGCGCATTTCGGGGTCCATGAACTTGTCGGCCGGCATGCGGCGATCGCAGAAGATGTCGCACAGGAACAGCTCGCCGCCAAAAGAGAGCACACGCCAGATCTCGTCGATGATCTTCTGGGTGTGCAGCGGCTGCGAAATGGCACAGTTGGCAAGTACGAGGTCGATCTGGCCATCGGGGATGGCGATGAGATCCTCGAGGTCGCTTGCAAAGAAACGGCAGTTGGCGGGTGCGTTCTTTTTCGCGACGGCGATCTTTTCGGGGTCGGTGTCGACGCCCCAGACAATGCCGCCCTTACCGATCAGCTTGGATGCAATGTAAGCATCTCGACCGGTGCCGCATCCGAGCACGAGAACACGGATGTCTTCTTCCATATCGGGCGGAAAGGGCCAGCCGCAGGTGGTTGTTCCTTCGATGACTTCTGCTGGGATGTCCTTCAGGGCAGCGGCAATCTTCTCGGGAGCTTCTGGGCTTTTGCGGATATCGCTCATGATTCATCCTTTTTTGGTAATTGCGTACAATACGTATTAATTGGTATTCAGCCTGCCTGGCTGCCAATTCGCGTGAATGCGCGCCTCACGGGTGCTTTGGCTGAGAACCGCGAGGCGCGCAGCGCAATAAGGCTTATTCAGCCTTGTTGGCATCGGAGGCAGCGGCGTGGGCCTTGCCAAAAATGCCCTTGTAAATCCAAGCGAACACACCGGCACCGACCAGCGGACCAACCGTGTACACGACGATGTCCATTGCGTCGATGTGGGCGCCGGGAATGCCGCATATAAATGCGGCGATGCGTGGGCCGAGGTCACGAGCAGGATTGAGACCAGCATCGGTGAGCGGGCCGATCGTGCAGATGATGATGGTGAGCATGAGGCCGATGAAGAGCGGGAAGATATTGGAGTTGGGGGCTCCGTTGTTCTTCGCATCCGTGACACCCATAATGACCATGACGAGCAAACCGATGCCCACACCTTCAGCGCATGCTGCGATAAGCGGGCTGAGCTGGTAGGCAACTTTGCCGCCGTCTGCTGCGAGCGCGGCGTTCGGGTACACCTCGCACCAAATGGACGCTGCGGCGGCGGTCATACCGTTGGCAGCCGCGCCGGCAACGGCCGGTGCAAACAGTAGGTACAGTAAAAGACCGGCGATGATGGCGCCGATGAACTGACCAACCGTGTAAATGCAGAACTTCTTGATGTCCATGTTGCCAGTGACCAGCATTGCAAAAGACACTGCAGTGTTAAAGTGGGCATCGGAGAGGCTGCGGGTCATGTAGATTGCAATGGCAACCGCAAGACCCCATGCCATGCCGACCTGGAACGGGCCGGTATGAGCACCGAAAAGTGTGGCGGTGGCAACAGCGCCAACGCCGATGAACACCATGATAAAGGTGCCCAGAATCTCACCAAGGAGATTGCGAACGTTTTCGTTGTTCATGAAGATCCTTTCTTTCTCTCTTTTTCTATAGCAACAGGCAGGCTCATTAGCTCGGTAGCAATTCGAGAGCTACTCATGACTAACTAGATCAAATTATTTAGCAAACCACTGCTATTTGCAAGATGCAAATAGTGAAGAGACGCAAATATAAGGATGTATAAATTAATAGATTATAACTAATGTATGGAAACGCGTAGCGAACGGATGGGCGTCTTCGGTTTCTGAGCTGGACGAACATTGGGATGCCAGGATGTTTCAACGTAGCCAAACGGGGTTGGTTTCGCATGCCTATGGGCAAATGGTCGCTGGGCAAAATGACCAATATTAGCAACTCGCAGGCATTGGTAAAGTCCTAGCCAATATGCCCGATGCAAGCGTGTAAGATGGTGCTGTGAAAAATGCTCGCGATGCGAATGATTCGGAGGGCAAGATGGTTTCTCGCATCTATGTAGAAAAGAAGCCCGGATTCGATGTTGAGGCACAACAGCTGTGCGCGGAGCTTCAATCGATTTTGCAGATGAAAAAGCTCAGGCGCGTGCGCCTCATTAATCGCTACGATATCGAGGGGATAGGCGAGGAGCTGTTCGAGCAATGCATTCCCACCGTGTTCAGCGAGCCGCAGGTCGATATGTCGCATACGTATCTGCCCGATTTGAGCAACGCTGCCGCGCTCTTTGCGGTGGAATACCTTCCCGGCCAGTTCGACCAGCGTGCAGATTCAGCAAGCGAGTGTATACAGTTTGTCTCGTGCGGCGAGAGGCCCGAGGTACGTAGTGCGACGCTCTACCTGCTCGAAGGCGAGCTGACAGAGGCGGATATCGAGGCTGTTAAGCATTATGTCATCAATCCCGTCGAAGCGCGCGAGGCATCGCTTGACGAGGTCGAAACGCTCAAGACGGAGTATCCGGATCCGGCTGACGTCGAGATCATCGAGGGTTTCACGGACATGGATTCGAGCGCTCTCGAAGCGTTTATCGCCGAGCGCGGGCTTGCCATGGACCTTGCAGATATTCAGGTCTTCCAAAAGTACTTCGCCGAAGAAGAGAAACGCAATCCGACTATCACCGAAGTCAAAATGGTCGATACTTATTGGTCTGACCATTGCAGGCATACCACTTTTGGCACCGAGCTCACCGATGTCGAAATCGACGACGACATTGTCAAGGCAGCGTTCGAGAAGTATCTCGAGATTCGCCATGAGCTTGGCCGAGACGAAAAACCCGTATGCTTGATGGATATGGGAACGATTGGCGCAAAGTATCTCAAGGCCAAAGGCGTTTTGACCGGCCTTGACGAAAGCGAAGAGATCAATGCTTGCACCGTCAAGGTGAAAGTCGACGTCAATGGGACGGACGAAGACTGGCTGTTCCTCTTCAAGAACGAGACCCATAACCATCCCACGGAAGTCGAACCGTTCGGCGGCGCGGCGACCTGCATTGGCGGATGCATTCGCGACCCGCTTTCGGGCCGTTCGTACGTGTATCAGGCGATGCGCGTCACCGGCGCGGCCGATCCGCATACTCCGCTTGATAAAACGCTCGCGGGCAAACTTCCGCAGCGCAAGATCGTGACGACGGCAGCGCATGGCTATTCGAGCTACGGTAATCAGATTGGCCTTGCAACGGGGCAGGTCAGTGAGCTCTACCATCCAGGATATGCGGCCAAGCGCATGGAGATTGGCGCGGTTGTGGGTGCTACGCCTGCAAATCATGTGCGCCGAGAGACGCCTATCGCCGGAGACAAGATTATTCTGCTCGGCGGCAGGACCGGCCGTGATGGTATCGGGGGTGCGACGGGGTCTTCCAAGGCGCACAGCGTGTCGAGCATCGAGACCTGCGGCGCCGAGGTTCAGAAAGGCAATGCGCCTGTCGAGCGCAAACTGCAGAGGTTGTTCAGGCGTGGTGAGGCATGCCGGCTCATCAAGCGTTGCAACGACTTTGGTGCTGGCGGTGTGAGTGTGGCCACGGGCGAGATCGCAGACGGGCTTGCCATTGATCTCGACCTCGTGCCCAAGAAATACGATGGGCTCGACGGCACGGAACTCGCGATTTCGGAGAGCCAAGAGCGCATGGCGTGCGCGGTTGCTGCCGAGGATGTCGACGAGTTTTTGGGATATGCGCGCGAAGAGAACCTCGAGGCAGTAGTCATCGCAACGGTGACCGAGGAGCCCCGCGTGACTATGACCTGGCGTGGCAAAAAGATTGTCGATGTGAGCCGCGCGTTTCTCAACTCGAACGGCGCGTCAAAGCAGATGACAGCGCATATCGTTGCGGGTGATGATTATGCTCCGAACTGGGAAGGCGCGACATTTGGCGAGCGCATGAAGAGTGTGGTGACCGATCTGAACGTTGCTTCCAACAAGGGGCTTTCCGAGATGTTCGACTCGACCATCGGCGCAAATACAGTGCTCATGCCCTTTGGTGGCAGGCGCCAGCTCACGGCGCCCATGGCGATGATCGCCAAATTTCCCGTACTCGGCGAGACAACGACGACAAGCGGTATGGCGTGGGGCTTTAACCCGTTCCTTTCTGCAGCGCATCAATATAAAGGTGCGTACCTCGCCGTACTCGAGAGCATATCGAAGCTCGTCGCGGCTGGGTTCTCACGTAAAAACGCGTATCTGACCTTCCAGGAGTACTTTGGCTCGCTTCGCAGTGAGCCCGAACGTTGGGGTAAGCCCGCAGGCTCGCTGCTGGGTTCGCTCATGGCGCAGGTTGACCTCGAAGTTGGCTCTATCGGCGGCAAAGATTCCATGTCGGGCAGTTTTGAAGATCTCGATGTGCCCCCGACGCTCGTGAGCTTCGCTGTTGCCTGCGGAAACGTGAGCCAGGCCATTTCCCCCGAATTCAAGGGAGCGGGGCATCGCGTGTTCTGCATCCACCCGTACTACGAGCGCGATGGTCTTATGCCAGAGACGCGGGGAATGGTCGAGTGCCTCGATTACGTGGAGCAGCTCATTGCAAGCGGCGATGTGCTCAGCGCTGCGACGCCGGGCTTTGGCGGAGATGCCGAAATGCTCTTCAAGATGTGCCTTGGCAACCGTATTGGCTTGAAGGCTAGAGACGATCTCAACATCGATACGTTCTTCATCAGCGCGTATGGCTCGTTTGCCATTGAGCTTGCGGATGGTGCGCAGGCGCCGCAATCGACCGAGAACGTGCATGTGGTCGAGCTCGGCGAGACAACGGAAGCGTACGAGTTCGCAACCGCCGAAGAGACGCTTGACCTAGACGAACTGCAGGAGGCGTGGGAGCATGCGATAGAAGATGTGTTCCCGTATCGCGGGGAAGGCGAAGAGGTCGAGACGGTAAGCTGCGACGACAAGATTCCGCTGACCTACAACGGTGCGATTGCAAAGCCACGTGTCATCATTCCGGTATTCCCCGGCAACAACTGCGAATACGATACGGCGCTCGCGTTCGAGCGCGCTGGCGCAATTCCCGAGACATTCATCATCAACAACCTATCACCTGCCGCCGTCGCAGAGAGTACCGAGCGCTTTGTCGAGAAGATCGACAACAGCCAGATCATCATGATTCCGGGAGGCTTTTCCGGTGGCGACGAACCCGATGGCTCCGCGAAATTCATCACGGCGTTTTTCCGCAATCCCAATGTGACCGAGGCCGTGCGCAGGCTGCTTAACGATCGCGACGGTCTCATGCTGGGCATTTGCAATGGCTTCCAAGCGCTTGTCAAGCTCGGCCTTGTTCCCTATGGCGATATCGTCCCCATGGACGAGAACTGCCCGACGCTCACGTTCAACACCATCGGCAGGCATCAGAGCCGTATCGTGCGAACACGGGTCGCCTCGAGTCTCTCGCCCTGGTTTGCTCGTTGCGAGGTTGGGGACGTGCACACCGTCGCCATCAGCCATGGCGAGGGACGCTTTGTTGCGAGTGATGATATGCTCGCCCATCTCAAAGCGGCGGGACAGATTGCCACGCAGTATGTGGGCCTCGACGGCAAGCCGAGCATGGATCTGGATGTGAACCCCAACGGATCGCTGCTCGCAATCGAGGGCATCACCAGCCCCGATGGGCGCGTACTCGGCAAGATGGGGCACACCGAGCGCTGGAGTGACGGCGTGTATCGCAATATCCCAGATGCGCGCTTCGAGCCGATTATCGAAGGTGGTGTTGGGTATTTTACCGACTAGGCAACTTGCTGCCAGCGCATAGCCTGCTACTTTATGCGGCGGGAGTCATAAAGATTCACTCTAACAGTTGCGAATTGTCCGCTTCCGCCGCTTCGTTTTCCGTTCAGTTCTTATCTGAGGCGATGCGTGGCGCCCATACGCCCGCCGCTCAGCGCGTTGTCGCGAAAAGCCACTGGCACGATCGCCCCTTTGGCTTTACATTCGCGTGGACGAGTCGCGCATGGCGCATGGGCCGCATGCCGCTTCAGCATTCGCGACTCTAATCCTCGCGTGCTATTCCGCACACCGATCTGTTAGCGACGGCGTCATGCCACAGCGTGAGACCTGTCGCGTGCGTGTCAAATACGGCGACGATTCCCTCGAGATCTTTGTCTTCGAGCTCGCCCAAAACATCTGCAGTGATGTCAGATGTATCCCGCATCACGCCATTGGTAAGCGCTCCTGGGCGATAAATGGGTGTCTTGGTTGCTTCTTCAAGCAAGGCGCCGTAAAACATCTCTGCTTCAACTAGGTCCTGAAACATATGGCTGCCATAGGAAAGCTCCGGTGAATAACCCGCATCGGAAAATGCGATTTCGCAGATGCCGCTCATCTCGCTCATATCGGCAAAGGCAATGGGGACGCCGAGCTCAGGAGATGAGGTCCCAATCCGTCCAGGCGAAAGCAGCAGGCAGGTTTCGCCCGTCTTCTTTATCCTTTCGTTCACCGTGCTGATGAGCGGCGCCACACGGGATTTCTTTATGTGCGGGCATTCGTAATAGCTACGAGGATCGACAAGGATCACCAGGTCAATTGCGACCGATCGAGAAGAGCCCATCGAACCGTCGTGTATCTCGAACAAAACATCTTGCTCCTCGAGCTGGGGAACCTCGATTCCGCTGACGTTATTGAGCGCCTTGAGCGGGCGGCATTGGAGGAGGTTCACGACGAAATCTCCGTTTTCACCCACGTTGATGGTGTATTCGATGTCTACGGGGGTGTCGTATTCATCTTGCAGCGTGTGGAGTATAGATGCCATCATGCCCGTGAACTCCCGGTTTGCCACGAGCCCCTCGCACGAGGCAAACAAAACGTTTTGGCGGTGCCCCCTTTCGCGCAGGCGGCTTTCCGCTTCACGGTCATGCTCGAACAAGGCCTTGCGAGCAGCAGCGGATAATTCGTTTTGCACATCCAAAACCGGCATCTCGCGGAGCTTGCAGTCCTGCAGGTCTATAGCTTCAAGATACTTTTGCGAAAACCGATGCTTCTCTGCGGTGTCGCGCGCGGTCGTCGCAAGCGGTCTGTCAAGACTGGCAAGACGCGGAAAATCATGCCCCGTCCTATCGACCGCCTTTGTGCCCAGGCCCATTACCAGACGCAGCATGCCCGCCTCGGGGTCCATGTCTTTCATCCAATGCCACGCGGAATGAGAATAGCCAACACCAGCTGCAGTGGGCATGAATAGGTGCTCGGCGACACGCGAGCCGCTCACGCGCTGTACGAGGAGCGCCATCTGCTCCTCTCTTTGGTCAAGGCCGTTTCTCGCACGATACTCAAGGGCAGAACGATCCATCGTCGACGCGTATACATGGCGGACGGCGGCTTCGAAATCGCTAAGGCGCTCTTCGGGACTTCCCGTATTAGGGCAGAAAACGGATTCGTATTTGCCTGCAAAGGCGTTACCAAAGCCGTCTTCGAGAAAGCTCGACGAACGAACGATGATTGGAGTTTGCCCAAAGTAATCGAGGATTCTTACGAATCCATTGCGAACATCTTCTGGAAAGGAGCCTTCGAGCAAGCTGTTTCGAAGTGCCGCGGCGGCTTTGCCGTAGCCCCGTTCGTTCACCTGCTCGATGCGCGTTGCCCATGCATCGTTGTAGACGATGTAGGTATAGAACACGTCGGTTCCAATGTAGAACGAGTCGTGCGGCTCGAGCCGTGCCCGATACTGGGGGAGCCTCGCCTCGACAATTTTGCGCGCGAGAAGCATGCCGCAGGCCTTGCCGCCAATAAGGCCCGTGCCAACCATGCGCCGGCGCACGATTAGGTAGTCACTGATATCGAATACCTCTTTGACCATCGAGCGCATATGCTCGTCTCTGGTCATCATCATGTTGCACATCATTCTCGAGAGGCGCAATCTGCTCTCTTCGTCTAAATCGGCAGCTGATTGTCGTGCCTGAACCATGCTGAAAAAGCGATCCCAGCTATCTGTGTTTTCATCAGGTGCTCCTGCATTTGCGGCATCTGCACAGGTGAAAAACCTGCTCATCTCCACGCTGTCGGTCAGAGGGTGCGCGGCTTGCGTCTCAAGGTCGACGGCATGGGGCGCGAACATGGTTGGGCTTTGCCGATTCCATACCTTGAGCGGATGAACGAATAGCTTGGAATCGTCGCTGAAGACATCGATGAACAGTTGGGTCGTATCGCGAATCTTATTCACTGCAGATTGCGAGTGCGAACCACGGATAATGGGGAAATATGCAACGGTGTCCAAAATGAACAGATACGGGCAGGTGACGCGAAAGAAGTTTCCCATCATGAGATCCGCAGACCAAGCGACCTGTAATTCGCTCAGGCAATCAAACACGTAGAAGGCGTCCCTGCCATGTTCGGTGATGATGCTGCGCACCTTGACCGAAAACGGCTCGAAGCCTTCATGGGGGTTGAGTTCGTATCTCGTGATGTGCGGGTGAGGTTTGACGAGCTCGATATGCTCAGCAAAACGAATGTATACGAGGTCTCGGCCGTCTCTCAGAGCTTGACGAACAAATGGTTCAACGATGCAGCGGAAATCTTCAAGATGCGTGAGCTGCCAGACCACATTATCGCCCATGCGAATATTGTCGAGCGCTTGGTCGATGCCAGCAATGCCGCTGTTTACCTTGTCGAATGCAGCCATGGTACCCTCCGGAACCCGACGAGTCGAATCTGTTGAAGCGCGCTGGATTGCATCATAGCAAGCTGATGTTTCAGGCTTTTTTCGAGGCGCGCCGGGGGCATGCTGACTGGCCGTAGATTTCGGATCATTCGCAGGCGACTGCGTTGAAACGTGGTGGGAATAATAATCTGCTCAGGCAGTCGCGAATGGTCTACGACGTGGCGCGGTGGGACGCGCATGCCGCCCGGAGCTCAGCGCGTCGTCGCGAAAAGCCGCTGTCTTTTGGCTCGAATTTCGTGTGAACGGCATGCGCGTCCCACCGCGCTCCCAAAAAGGTGCACCAGCGAAAGCCTGAAATCCGATGCTCCTTTGGGGCTTTATGCAAGCGCTTGCTCGAGGTCGGCGATAAGATCGCGCGCGTCCTCCACGCCAACGGAGATGCGAAGCAGCCTGTCATCGATGCCGAGTTTCTCTCGCAGCTCTTGTGGCATGGCGCCATGCGTTTGCATGAGCGGAAACGTCATGAGGCTTTCCACGCCGCCCAGGCTTTCTGCATACGATATGAGTTTGATGCGTTCGAGCGTGCTGAGCACGCGCTCCGGAACATCGACGCGAAAAGACACGATGGCCCCGAATCCGCTCGCTTGCTTTACATGAACCCGATGGCCCGGGTGTTCTTCGCAGCCAATGTAGTACACCTCGCGCACATGCTCGTTTGTCTTGAGAAAACGCGCAATCTCGATAGCGTTTTGCTGATGCCGCTCCATGCGAAGCGAGAGCGTCTTGATCGACCTGAGCATCAGCCAACTATCTATAGGCGATAAAAGCGACCCTTCCGACATCGCCATATTGAAGATGTCGAAAATACGGTTTGAATCTGCAACGACAAGGAATCCAGCGGTTACGTCATTATGCCCGCACAGGAACTTAGTCCCGCTGTGCACGACGATGTCCGCCCCGAGGCTGATGGGACGCTGGAGATACGGAGTCATGAGGGTATTGTCAACGATGAAGAGCGCGTCATGCGCGTGTGCGATTGCTGCAATTTGAGCGATATCGACTACTTTCATAGTCGGGTTGGTGGGTGTCTCGATGAAGAGGGCTTTTGTGCTCTGCCTACAACATCGCTCGACTTCTGCGGGATCGGTGAAATCGACATAGTCGAATTCGAGGCCGTAGCGCGCATAGACATCGGTGAATAGCCTGTATGTCCCGCCGTACAGATCGTCGCTTACAAGCAGGTGGTCGCCTGCAGAAAACAACTTGAGCAGGCACGCGATTGCGGACATTCCGCTCGAGAAAGCCCAGGCCTTCTTTCCTCCTTCGAGCAAGGCGACGGTGTTTTCCAATTCAAGCCGCGTGGGGTTTCCGCAACGGCTGTACATAAAGCCAGTTGAGCCGTCGAAGCTCGGGTGGGCAAAGGTCGAGCTCATATGTATGGGGGTGCTGATGCCGCCGGTTACGCTGTCATGTTCATCGTATCCATGCACGAGCTTGGTGGTAATATCCCACTTGCTGTGCTGCATGACATCGATGCCCTCGAGCCCTTCGATAAATTGCGCCTGTTCTTCAAGCGATCCTTCGATCATGCTGCACCTCCCATGGATGTCGATGCCTGCTGCGGACGTGTCATATACTACAGTTCATGCGCGCAGACGAATTATCCGAATAAACGTGGTCTAGCTATCGTAATAAGCGATGGCTAGGCGTTCTGTTTGAAGGATATGATTACATCGAAATGATTGTGCATCTTCGAAAAGGGCTGCCTGGATTTCATGCTTAGCGATGCGTTCACGAAGAGCGAGTGAAAACGAATGGCCCCACGGGGCCTGCTTGCTTTCAGATTGCATAGATGCGCGCATTGGTCACATGCCCAAGATGGTTTAACAGGGAGTAAGGAACGCGTCATGCCGTACGACTTTGACACCGTAATAGATCGCAGGAACACAGCTTCACTCAAGTTCGATTTCCACGAGGAGCGCGGCAAGGCGCCAGAGCTCTTGCCGCTTTGGGTAGCAGATATGGATTTCTCGCTTCCCCGGGAAGTGCTCGACGATATCAAAGCGCGCGTGCAACATGGCGTGTTTGGCTACACCTTCACAGATGACGAGTATCACCGTGCCGTCCATGATTGGTTTGCGAATCATTATGGTTGGGAGACCAAACGCGAGTGGATTATCACAACGCCCGGTGTCGTGTTTGCCATTGCAACGGCGATTCGCGCGTTCAGCGCTCTGGGAGAAGCCGTTCTCATACAGCCTCCGGTCTACTACCCATTTGCACAGATGGCACGGTATAACGGTCGGCGCATTGTCAAAGCGCCGCTGAGTTATAACGATGAAACCTACACGTACTCTATAGACTTCGATGAGTTCGAACGTGTGGTACGTGAGGAAAAGCCCCGTGTTTTCGTGCTATGCAATCCGCATAACCCCGGCGGTTTGGTTTGGACGCGTGACGAGCTGAAGAAGATGGGGGAGATATGCCTCGAGCATAATTGCATCGTCGTGAGTGATGAGATCCACGAAGACTTTGCGCGTCCTGGATACGAGCATGTCGTGTTTGCAGATTTAGACCCGCGTTTTGAGGCTATCACCGTGACCTGTACCTCGCCTTCGAAGAGCTTCAACATGGCAGGCCTCCAGATATCCAATGTCTTTATCGCGAACGAAGGCCTGCGTAATCTTTATCAGGCGGAGCACAATGCGACAGGATATGGTGAAGTAGGTTGCCTGGGCATGGTTGCGGCACGTTCGGTCTACTCCAAGGGCGGACCGTGGCTTGAAGAACTCAAAGAGTACCTTGAGGGAAACCTTGCGTTTATGAAGGAGTACCTTGCCGAACATGCATCGCAGCTCGTGGTTGTCGAACCGCAGAGCACCTATCTTGTTTGGGTGGACTGCAAGGCGTTGGCGCTCAGTGACGAGCAGCTGCGAGAGCTCGTGGAGGACAAGGCTCGCCTATGGCTCGATATGGGTACGATGTTCGGCGAGGAGGGAAGCGGGTTCATTCGCTTCAACATCGCGTGTCCGCGTGCAACGCTTGTACAAGCTCTCAAGCAGCTTGCAGATGCAATATAGCCAAGTGCTAAGGCTGATAAGCCCTTGCACTTGCCTTGTTGCAACGAAGCGCTGATAGATTCGGTGGGCTGTGAAGGATACAGGGCGTGTATCCCATGTTCAGGCAGTCCCAAGCTTGCGTGAAAGTGCTACTGGGGCATCCAAGCTCATGTGGAATTGCGCCGTGACGCATGCCCCGTATCCTTCGGACGCATTCTTTTCTTTAAGCAGCTCAGGAATACTTGTGTGGGCGATTAGAAATGCGTCCCCCTTCAACACCGTTACGGCATCTTTTGCCCGCATTGTTAATTCTGGTTCAGAAGAAAGAGGCTTCTCAGGTGTCAAAAAAATCGAATATCTGACGTTTTTGCAGTTTTCGAATAATTAGATGGCAATTTTTTTGAATTACTGACGATTTTTGTTCACGATTGACTTTGCTTACAAAAGCTCAATCCCATGACCTTGCACTTTACAAATGCAAACACGCCCAGTATGAAAAACTCGGATAGAAATCGTCAGTAATTCAATTTTTTTGCCAGCAGAATCGTAAAATTATCTGAAATCGTCAGAGATTCAAAAAAATTGCCAACGAAAAAGGCTGACACATCATTTGACGAGCCAAAAAAGGGGGCCGAAACTTGTCATCAGTTGCGAATCGCCAATGACGAAGCGCGGGCACTTGGGAGAGCGCCCGCGTTTCGGCTCCAACCGTGGCGCTGCGGTGCTCCCCGCTCGCCTCTATGCTATGCGTTGAGTAGAAATGCCTCGTAGCCGCGGCGGGCTTCGTAGATATCGGCCTTGCTCGTGGCCTCCCACGGGGCATGCATACTCAGCACGGCAACGCCGCTGTCGATAACGTCCATATCGTATTTTGCAGGGATGTAGGCGATGGTTCCGCCGCCACCTGCATCGACTTTGCCCAGCTCTGCCGTTTGAAACGCGATCTCTGCGTCGTCCATGACCTTGCGCACTTCTGCTACGAACTCGGCAGAGCTGTCATTGCTGCCGCTCTTGCCACGTGCTCCCGTGTACTTGTTGAAGACGAGGCCACGGCCGAGATAGGCGGCGTTTTTGGGCTCGAACACGTTAGCATAGCCGGGGTCTATGCCGGCGGAGACATCGGACGAGAGCATCTTGGAATTCGCGAGCGCACGGCGCAGCTTGAGCGGGCCGCCTTCACCAGCGAGTTCCATGACTTCGGCAATCGTGTTCTCGAAGAAGAGTGACGCCATGCCGGTAGCGCCCACACTGCCAATTTCTTCCTTATCTACAAGAATGGTAAGAGCAGCGCGCTTTGGCTTTTTTATGGCGAGCTGCGCGACGAGCGAGGTGTATGCGCAGACGCGGTCGTCTTGGCCGTAACCAAGCACCATGCTGCGGTCGAGGCCGAGTTCGCGTGCACGTCCAGCGGGCACAATCTCGAGCTCGGCAGAGAGGAAGTCTTCTTCGTCGATGCCATATTTCTCGTTGAGAAGCTGCAGGGCATATGCTTTGACGGGGCTCTTTTTGGCTTCCGCATCGGCGCCTTCGTCGTTTTCGTCAATGACGAGCGGACGGCTGCCGATGAGGACGTCGAGGCCTTCGCCGTCGATAAACTCGCTTGCCTTCTTGGCCATCTGGTCCTTACCAAGATGGGGGAGTAAATCGGAGATGCAAAAGACGGGGTCCGATATGTCTTCGCCGACGTTTACCTTTACAACGCTCCCGTCTTTCTTGGCGATAACGCCGTGAATTGCAAGCGGCAAGGTGACCCATTGATACTTCTTGATGCCGCCATAGTAATGTGTGTCGAGAAGCGCGAAATCGGTCGATTCGTAGAGCGGGTTTTGCTTGAGATCGAGACGCGGCGAATCGATGTGCGCACCAAGGATGTTAAAGCCGGCCTCGAGCGGTTCGCTGCCAATGTGCAGCAAAATGAGCGCCTTGCCATGCGTGTGCGCCCAGACCTTATCGCCCGTCTTAAGCTTGTGACCTTTTGCAATCGCTTTCTCGAGGGGCTTGTAGCCCTGGGCCTCTGCCAGCTCGATTGCAGACGCGGCGCACTCGCGCTCGGTTTTGTTATCAGAGATGAAGTCGATATACTCACTGCTCAGGGCTTCGAGTTCCTCGAGCTGCTCGTCGGTATATTTTTTCCATGCGTTTTCGCGCTCCATGATTCCTCCTGCATTGGCGTTAATGGGAATGTCATAGCGTGCAGGGTATCACGCGCGAGTTTGCTCGAGGTAATTTGCTACCGATTTGAGACTTTGCTTGCAGATGTCGTAAGCTTCCTCCTTGCACGTTTGCTGCAGGGGTGCGTAGAGGCAGACCTCAACCCGCCCGATGCCGCACGATTCTACGGAAAACGCCCTTGTCAAATTCGTGACAAGGGCGTTTTCTGTGCATGTAATCGAGGAATTACAGTTTGCGAGCCGCTTCGGCGAGCTCGGATATTTTGTGCCACTGTGCTGTCTCGAGCTTATCGGGGGTATCGTCGAGTTCTTCTTGGCTGTGGCAATGACAGGCATGGGGTTTGCCCTCGTCGACGATGTTGGATTCAAAGCCGAGGGCGATGCCGATGAGATCACGTTCGACATAGCGAGCTGCGTTTTCGACAAGCGCGCTTACACGCCGCTCGTCGATGCACTCCTCGTCACGTGTCGAGGCGAGTTCGAGCACGAGCCGTGCACCACGGGGAATCTGAGAAAGCCACGAGAGATCGTCGCTTGCATCGCGCTGAGGAACGCTGAATGCGCAGACGTTTTCCTGGTCGAAGAAGTAGGGGGCAACTTCGGCATAGCTTTTCTCGTAGCGCGCGGTCGTATGGTAATCCTCGCGAACAATGCGCCAGCATATGGCCATGTCGTGGGGAATCTTTTCGAGTGCTCGCTTGTTGGTACTCGCATAGAGTGCGCAGAGCGCCTGGGCGTCTTCCTGTTCGATTCCGAGCCCTTCGTAACGTTCCTGATCTGCAAGGTCGTTCCATGAGCTGTCATCGAATTGCACGTAGCGGCAACCAACGGTGTAGAGCTCGTCGAGGATGGTCCGGTAAGCCTCGGCGAGCGCATCGGCCATAGCGTCGCTGCTGGGGTATTGGTACACATGTTTTTTGCGCGGTGCTCCGAGCATGAGCTCTGCAAGCATCAAGGAGGGCGCAAAAAGCACCTGTTTTGCAACGACGCCCGGGTTTGCTTGGGTGTTTAGAATGCGAAAATCAGTAATCACGGGGTGCGAAGAGCCGCCAATGGGTCCGTCAAGAGCCACAGATTTGGCACTGAGCAGATCGCCTGAGAAGTAGGGGCCTGGGGGAGCTACGAGCTCGTGGACTCCGTCAAATCCTGCAAAAAACGCGATGGGGTTATTTCCCCAGCGCAGTGTTCCATCGCAGATGACGCCGAGACCTGCCTCTTTTTGCTTGCGTGCAAGCTCGATGACGGCGCTGTCTTCTGTTGCTATGAGATCGAGTTTGCTTATGCTCGATTCGAAGAATCCTCGCCTTGCCGATTGCACACGCGGTGGTACGACGTATGCGTTGACACCGTATGCGAAATTGATATCGGGAATGCCGACTTCTTCTTCGGTCAGGTCTCTAGACATAGTCTCGTTCTCTCCCTTGCAGATCGTAAGGTGTTTGCACATACACCCTGTTTGGATCACTCCTTGTAAGCGATGTAGACTTTGCCGATCTGGCCGTTCTGCTCGAGCTGCGCGATCTCGTCGGTGGTCCAGAACTTCAGATCTTCCTGATACCAAACGTAGGTTGTACCCTGCATCGTGTAAACATAGCCGTATACAACGCCACCTTCGTCCTTGCCCTTATCCTGAGCATTGGCAAAAGCCTGTGCGTCCTCTTCGAACTCGTGCAGTTCATCTTCGTCCCACAGACGGTCGCCGCCAACTGGTCCTTGCATGACTAACCTCCTAGCTCGCCACGAAACGCGTGGCATGGTCGAAACAATATGCGAGACGCTTTGCCCCGCCGCAGCTAATTCTATGATGGGCCACCCCTCTCACCTGCCCAGACTACTTCAACAAAAGACGGAAGCGGCCCAACAGATTTTGGGGCGCAAAGCCAAGGTGCATGGAAAACAATGATTGGCGAAGAGAGCAAGGGCTGGAATCGAAAAGGAAGGCTCATCATGAAAGTCAGGGAACTCACGAAGTCACTCGAGCACATTGTGTACGAGGTCACGCTCGAGCCAAGCGAGGTGGAAAAGCGCACGGAGCGTGCATATATGGCGCTTGCAATGCGTTTCGATCTAAAACCAGAGACGGGCAAATCATCGCGTGAGACTGTGGAAGAGCACCTTGACCCCGTGCAGATAGGCCAATACGTGAGCAGCACGGCAATCGATCAGACGTGGCAGCTTGCCGTCGATCAGACAAAGGCCCATATCATCGGCATACCGGAATGCACCTATGATGAGGCCTACGAACGCGGTAAGGAGTTTCGTTACATTATCGATGCCGTACGCAGGCCGGTATTCGAGCTCTCGTCATACAAGCCTGTGCAATTGCACAAGAGCGACGTCGAGGTCACGGAGGCGGACATCGACGACTTTATTGCTCGCGAGACAAAACGCTTCATGGTGAGTGTGCCAGACCCCGATGCCGCAGATGCAAGAGTCGCGGCGGATTCGTTCGTGAGCATTGCGATGGAGACGAAGAAAAACGACGAGGCGTATGCGCCGCTTACGTTCGATGAGCGAGATTACGAACTGGGCGTTGGCGACATGCCGGATGGATTCGACGAGCATCTCGTGGGGCTTAAATGCGGTGATGTCGTGAGCTTCGAATTCGAGGGCCCGGACCTTGCGAACGCGAACAAGGGCATTGCGATGCCGGCTACGTTTTCCACAACAGTGACTATCAAGGGAATGCTTAAGCGCGTCTTGCCAAAGGTCACCGATGAGTGGGTGCGCGAGCATGTGAAAAACGCCACGAGCGTCGAGCAGATGCGCAAACGTGTCCATGACGAGGTCATGAAGAGCAAACGAGAAGAGGACGAGCAATTCTGTCGATACCTCGCGGCCGTGCAGGTCGGCGATAGACTCGAAGGGGAAATCAGCGATGCGGTGTTTGAAGCAGCCTACGGGCTTGCGGCGTCTCAGTTCCAGACTGCTATGCGTAACCAGGGCATGACAGCGCAGGACTATTACAAGAAGCACGATACGAATGCCCAGGAATTCGCTGCAGACCTTATGATGCAGACGCGCTCTCAGCTCAAGCAGCAGTTTGCGCTCGATGCGGTTGCAGCTCATGAGCATATGGAATTGAGCGACGAGGATATGCGTGAGTACTATGCGCTCATCGAACCGGGCAAGGAAGACGAGCTCGCCAAGCGCGTTGCCGAAGCCGGGCAGGTTACACAGACACGTGAGGCTGCTTTGCGTATGAAGGCGAACGCCTGGCTTGTCGAGACTTCTGTCGAACCGGAGGATTAGGATTCGCGTTGCTCTACACGCCGTGCGTGGCTGCCACCGCCGCCATCGAGTGTGGGATGCGCGCAGGATGGGCTTTACGTATGGCGGTGGGCATGTTCGCGATGGCGTGGGTCGCTGCACTGGCTGTGCGACTTATCACGCACGTGTCTTGCCCATTCGACGAGCACATTATACGTGGACGGCGCTTTGCTCGAGTTCGAAAATTCCCTTGTCGAGATGCGGGCGGTAGAACTTGTTTAGCTCGATGATGAGCGTCTTAAATAGGGGCGAGTCGAGGTTTTCCTTCAGGCCGATGAAGCCTACCTGGACATCGTAGGAGTCGTCGAACGGCTTGAGAATGGATTTTCCGTTTGGATCGATGTGCAGCTGTGCGATGGCGGGAAGGAAGGTGATCGCTAGATCTTCTTCCACAAGCATGCGTCTGAAGGCGAACTCGCCGCTGGTAAGCGCGATGGAGTCTTCGCCAAAGCGCTCTACGAGCAAGTCGTAGAGGATGGTGTCTGTGCTGGCGAGTGGATAGCTCAGGATATCTTGCCGCGATAACGATGCTTTTTGAGCAAGCGGGGAGTCTCTCGACACGAGGGCCATATCGTAGGTTGTCAGATACGGGCGGTACTCGTAGCCGATGTCGACGAGTTTGCGAATGTCAGCCATGTTATGTTCGTTTTGGCTGTCGAACACGGTCACAAGTCCAATTTCTGCAAGACCTTCTTTACCGTTATCGGGCAGCGCGGTACGCATGATATTAAGCGTCTCGCGGCTGTCAATCTCCCGGAAAACGACGCTCGAGTCGCGAGAAAGCATCTTTTTCATAACGCTTGGTGGAAGGAATGAAAGGCCCGCCAGGCGTTGGCAGAGTAAGTGGATGGCCACGGTGCCTTCGGCAGTGTTCGCTTTTCGTGCGAGTTCGACCGCGCGTCCCTCGAGTTCTTCGTAGCCGCTCACCACCTTGTTCGCAAAGGGAATCAGGTCTACGCCGCTGCGGGAGAGCATGAGGCGGTTCGAAAAGCGGTCGAGTAGCTTGCAGCCGAGGTCTTTTTCGAGCTCGTTCATCGCACGGCTCATGCCCTGTGGCGAGATGAAGTTTCTCCGTGCTGCCTGTGAGATTGACTGCGTTTCGGCAACATCGAGAAAGTACTTAAGATATTCGATATTCATGTCCGCCCCTTCCGCGGATAGCATCGTTTCAAAACATGAAATAAAACGACATGCAAAGTCACAATACCATGGAATGCTTCAACATATTTTTTCGCTCGCTTCACCAAAGGCTTGAAGTGAGTGGACTGTGCGGGCTAACAAATGAAATATTTGAGAAACACCCCGTAAATCATTTCATGATTATTGCAAATACAGAATAATACAGCATTTGTTGAAGCACCCCGTAGAAGCTGCTGCTTTTTCAATAAACACCCCGCTCATAGACTTTGGACTACGGAGTTAACGCTGTGCGCTTAATCGTGACCCAGAGTCGAGGAGGCGAGCACATCATCGGGTTTTCGGGCACAGATCTGAATGCAAGTTTCGCTGAGAGAAAGTAGGAGGAAGATGCAGATAGCTGATAAAACGACGCATAAGAATATGTCTCTGTGCTCGTTTGGCAACGGTGCTAATCTCACGACGGTCGACGCGCTGAATGGCAAGGTCGTGCGCATGCGCCCGGCTCATTTCGATGAGTACTACACCAAAGAAGACCTGAACTACTGGTATATCAATGCTAAGGGGCACACCTTCGAGCCCCGTATGCAGACATTGAATTCCCCGTTCTCGTTCATGTATAAGACGAGGACGTATTCGCCCAATCGCATCCCGTATCCGCTGCAGCGCGTCGACTGGGATCCAAATGGTGAGCGCCATCCCGAGAACCGCGGCAAGTCCAAGTACAAGCGCATTAGCTGGGATGAGGCGACCGATATCATCGCTGCCGAGATCAACCGCATCGACAAGACCTATGGCCGCAATTCGATCTTTGCCCAAGGCGATGGTCATGGCGAAACCGGCAGCGTGCATGGCCCGCATGGTTCCATGTGCAACCTCCTCGATATGACTGGCGGTCTGACCATGCAGGCTCGTCAGCCAGATTCGTGGGAAGGTTGGTACTGGGGCGCAAAGCACGCCTGGGGCAACGAGCCTCTGGGTCAGAACACCCACCAGCACAACCTCTTCAAGGATATCTCCGAGCATTCCGACGCCCTGCTGTTCTGGGGCTGCGATCCGGAGACTACACCGTGGGGCTGGTCTGGGCAGCAGGCAAGCCGCCTGTGTTTCTGGTTTACGGAAATCGGCGTCAAGCAGATTCACATCGCCCCCGATTGCAACTACGCGAATGCCGTCCATTCCGATATGTGGATTCCCGTGCTTCCCAACACCGATGCCGCCCTGCAGCTTGCCATTGCGTACGTGTGGATTACCGAAGGCACCTACGACAAGGAATACCTGGCAACGCACGCCGATGGCTTCGACTGGTTCGAGTACTACGTGCTCGGTAAGGAAGACGGCGAGCCCAAAACTCCCGAGTGGGCGGAGACGAAATGCCATGTTCCCGCGTACCGTATCAAGGCGCTCGCGCGTTACTGGGCAAGTCACGTTGTCTCCATCGGTCACTGCAACGGTGGCTCCTTTATCCGCTCGTGCTACAGCCATGAGCCTGCCCGCCTTGAGGTCTATCTGCTCGGCATGCAGGGCGTTGGCCGTCCTGGTGTGAATCAGGTCAAGTTCATCGAGTGGGCGCTTATCGGCATGGATTCGTTTAACCCGCTTCCTCCGGGATACTTCCTGCCCGAGGTCCGCGGCTGCTACCATGGAGCCGTGCTCGGTGAGCTGCCTCGCAGCTTCATCCCCAAGACGCTCGTGCCCGCGGCGGTTGCTGGCGAGCATATCTCCTGGTATGGCCACACTACGAGCCGTCACCATCGTACCGACCAGTTCGAGAAGTTTGAGTTCCCCCAGCCGGGTGATGCAGGCGTCAAGATGATCTGGTCTGACTCCCCGTGCTGGTGCACCTGCTGGAACTGCGGCAATGCTTACGAAGATGCTCTTCGCAAGGACAACGTCGAGTTCTTCTTGGTCGAGCATCCCTGGATGGAAAACGAATGCTGCTATGCAGACATCATCCTTCCCATCTCGACTACACTCGAGCTCGACGACTTTGGCGTTGATACCTATTCCGGCCAGTTCAACTCCATCATTTGGGAAGATGCCGCATGCGATCGCGTTGGCGAGTCGCTTTCTGACTACGAAGCCGTGCTCGAAGTCGCCAAGAAGCTCGAGCCGTACGGTGGCAAGTATCGTCACTGCGTCAAGCACTACAGCCGCTTTAAGTCCATCGAGGAATGGCGCGAAGAGGGCTACGACAAGTGCGATATCCCCGAAGCTTGGAAGGACCTCGACCTTCTCAAGAAGCAGGGCTATCAGGTTATGATGACCCGCTATGGCTGGGAAGACGAGCCTGCCGGCATGATCGAGTTCTACGAGGATCCCGTCAACAACCCGATGGAGACCCCAACGGGCAAGATCGAGTACTATTCCTCGGCGCTTGCAGAAGGGTTCCCTGGAGACAAGGAACGCGGTCCTGTTGCGCACTGGATCGAGAATGGCCCCGCGCATCCCGACGAGCGCATCGGTGGCGAGCGTGCAAAGAAGTATCCCTTCTTGCTCGTGAGCAACCATCCGCGTTGGCGTGTACATGCAAACTATGATGACTGCCCCTGGACACGCGAGATCGAGACTTGCAAGGTCATCGGTCCAGATGGCTATGCGTATGAGCCCGTGTGGATCAACCCGGTTGATGCCGAAAAACTCGGCATCGAGAACGGCGATGTGGTCGACCTCTTCAACGAGCGCGGCACAGTTATGGGCGGCGCGTATGTCACCGAGCGTATTATGCCCGGTGCTGTATACCAAGACCACGGTGCGCACCTCGATACGATTGTGCCCGGCATCGGCGGCATTGATCGTGGTGGCGCGAACAATCTGATTTGCCCTGCAGCTACGTCTTCGACGAATGCGGCGGGCGAAGTGACCGGCGGCTTCCTCGTTGGCGTTCGCAAGAGCGATCTTGAGGGACTCAAAGCCAAGTATCCCGAAAAATTCGCCATGGAGCACTACACGCCCGAGACTGGCCTGTGCTGGATGGACTATGTCGTCGAGGAGGCATAAGAGAGATGAAGAACATTCTGTTTGACGCGAGCCTTTGTAACGGTTGCTATAGCTGCCAGTTTGCCTGCAAAGACGAGCATTGCGGCAACGACTGGAGCCCCATTGCTGCTCCGCAGCCGATGACCGGCCAGTTCTGGTGCAAGATGGAGCAACATGATCGCGGCAAGTGTCCCGAGGTCAAGGTCCAGTACACGTTGCATATGTGCGGGCATTGCGATAACTGCAGCCTGCTCGAGTATGCTCCCGACTGCGTGTATCGCCGCGATGACGGCCTCATCATCATCGATTCCGAAAAGGCCCGCGGCCGCAAGGACATTATGGAGCACTGTAACGAAGACCTGCTCTTCTGGAACGAGGAGCTCGAGCTTCCACAGAAGTGCACCGGTTGTGCGCATCTGCTCGATAACGGCTGGGAAGTCCCGCGCTGCGTGGAAATCTGTCCGACCCAGGCGCTGCGCGTCGTAGAAGACGACGAGCTTCCCGAAAACGCCACCAACCTTCCCGGACAGGAGGGTAAGGGCTCGCACTTCTTTGTCGTCAATATCCCCAAGAAGTGGATCTATGGCTGCCTCGTGGACCGCGAGAAGAACGAGGTCATCATCGGCGCAACCGCAAGGCTGATCGATGCTAACGGAGCGGAAGTCGCAACGCTTGCGACCGACGAATTTGGCGAATTCCGCTTCAAGGAGCTGGAAGATGCGGAATACGAGGTCACGATTAGCGCTGACGGCTATAAAGACGTGACGCTTGCAGCGGATACGACGCAAGAGGACGTTGTACTGGGCGATATTTTCGCAACGGCCGCGTAAGGAAAAAGTCGTGGAGGGACGCACCTTTACCGTGCGTCTCTCCACGGAGGCTTTGGCGGATACATCCGCCGCTTAGAAACATCACGATACTGAACGATGCTTCTATTTGTGAAGGAGGAGAACATGGCAGAAGCTGCCGCTGGCAACAAGAAGGTTGTCTTTAAATGGGTCTGGATCGCCGTTGTCGCGCTTATCATTATTGCCGGCATAATGACGCCGGATTGGCCAGGCCTGAGTCACGAGGGCAAGATGGCGATTCTCTTGCTCGTCTCGGCCATTGTTTTGTGGATTGTTGAAGCGCTGCCGCTGACTGCAACGGCGCTCGGGTTTGTCGGTTTGCTCCCAATGCTGGGGGTATTGCCGTTCAATGATACCTGGAAGGCCATGATCAACGGATCCATGGTCATGTTCATCGGCATCTTCGCGTTCACCACGTTTATGATGAACGCGACGTTCCCGGAACGCCTTGTGGCTTTCATCATGAAGAAGACCAAGGGTAATTCCAATATGGTCGTGCTCGGTTTCATGATTATCGGTTGCATCATCTCGGTATGCATGTCAAACATCGCTCTGACCGCCGTTCTCATGGGTCTGGCCGAGCCGTTGCTACGTGAATGCAACTGCAAGCCCGGCGAATCGAATCTGGGCCGTTGCATGTCGCTGGCCATTCCGTTTGCGGTCATGTGGGGCGGCTGCTTGCTTCCGTCTGGTACGCCTATCAACGTGCTCGTGCTCGGCCTGGTCGAGGACAACTACGGAATCACCATCACGTTCCTGCAATGGTTTGGCGTAACAGCCATCCCCTCCATTCTTGGCTTGTTCACTACGTGGTTCATTCTCATCAAGGTCTACAAGCCCGAGCCGATTTCGCAAGAGGCCGTCGACGCCACGCTTGCAAAGGTTGAGGCCATGCCCAAGATGGAGCTCAAAGAGATCTTTAATATCGCCGTTATTGTAATCACGATCATTCTGTGGATACTGAGCTCCTGGTTCACAATTCTCAACACGACAGCCGTTGTGCTCATCGCGCTGTTCTGCATGTTCCTGCCTGGCTTGAGCATGATGACCATCAGGGATTACCGCAAGAACAGCCCGTGGGAGATTCTGCTTTTGATGATGGCCGTGAATGCCCTTGTCGCTGCTCTTTCTACCAATGGCGCATCCGACTGGATCGTCAACGTGGCACTTGGCTCCATGCAAGCCCTGCCGTTTATCGCGCTGTTCATCATTGCCTCTATCTTCCTGGCAATACTGCATAACGTGATTCCTGCCGGTCCCGCGCTCGCCGCGCTCGTTTGTATTCCGTTTTGCGGTCTTGCCGCGGCGGTTGGCGGTACGGGAGAGATTGCGATCATGGCGTTTGTCGTCGCAGTTTGGAGTGCGCTTGCCTTCATCATTCCGCTCGATTCCGTGCTGCTTGTAACGTACGGATACGATTACTACAAATTTGGCGAGATGGCCAAAGGCGGCGTGCCTGTGACGGTTGCAGGCCTCATTTTGTTCTGCATTTTCCTTCCGATCATGTGCCCATTGCTCGGGCTCGTATAACAGACGATAATTCTTTGCGGCGAAGACCCTTGCGCGTTTTCGCCGCGTTCGTTTTGAGTGAGGAACTCGTATGGCACAGGTATTTCGTTCAAATACGACTAAGCGAATTGTATTTTTGCTTGTCGCGGCTGCCATTATTGCTGCAGGCATATTGATGCCAACCCCGGAAGGGCTTTCCTACGAGGGTAAAATGGTTGTGACCATCCTCGCTGCCGGTATTGTGCTCTGGATTTCCGAGGCGATACCGCTTTTCTCGACAGCGCTGCTCATGCTCATCGCCATGCCGCTTGTGGGTGTGTGCGGTTTCGAGGACGCGTATAAAAACACAGCAGGCAACGTCGTCTTTTTCTTGCTTGCCTGCTTTACCTTCACCGTCGTGCTCGACGCGACAACAATCCCAACGCGTATAGTGGGTTTTGTGCTGCGCTGGTCTGGTGCGCATACCAAGAAGATGCTCTTCGGCTTCATGGCGGCAGTGGCCGTGCTCTCGCTCGTCATGAGTGATGTTGCGGCTTGCGGCACCTTTGTTGCCGTTGGCAAGCGCCTGCTCGAGCTCAACCATGCCGAAAAAGGTAAATCGCATTTGGGCAAGGCGCTCATGATTGGCATCCCGTATGCTTCGTTTGCCGGTGGTGCTGCCGTGATGACGGGCAACGGGTGCAACGTGCTCGCGGCAAGTCTCTTTCAGCAGATGTTCGGTTACACCATCACATTTGCTCAGTGGATGATGGTGGGCATTCCATTTGCCATCATATTGCTCGTTGTCGGATGGGGTCTTCTTGTGCTCTTCTTCAGGCCCGAGGCTATCACGCAAGAGGCAGTGGACCAGACGGCTGCGGAGGTTGCGGGTCTGCCACCGCTCACGGCAGAGGAGAAGCGCACTTGCGTCATCATCGTTGCCGCGCTCGTCTGCTGGTTTCTGGGCTCATGGATCAGCGTTCTTAACACTGCTATGGTCGGCATCGTTGCTGTTGTGCTGCTTTCAATTCCCGGTGGTTCAACGCTCGATGTCAAAACGATCGTGGCGCGTATTAACTGGGGTCTCATCATTATGATTATGTGCATACTTTCGGTTGCGCATTTCATTGTCGAGACCGGTGCAGGCGATTGGATGATCAACGGGCTGGTAGCTGTTATGCCCTCGGGTGACGGTGCGTGGATTCTCGTTATGCTTGCGCTCGCGGCATTTGGCGGAATCTTCCACAATGTGGTGCCTGTGGGTACCGCTTGCGCTGCGGTCTTTGCCTATCCATTTGGCATTATCGCCCAGCAAATGGGTATTCCCATGGGCGTCATGGTGCTGCTTGTGGCTTGGCAGGCATCGTTTGCCTATGCGCTGCCCATAGACCTTGTGCCGGTGCAGACGTACAACACCGGCTATTACAAGATGTCGGATATGGTCAAGGTCGGCATAATCATGACCATCATCGAGGTAATCCTTGTCGCAGCATTTATGCCTGCAGCTGCAAGCATTTGCGGCATCGCCTAGCTATTTCGCGAACATTTGTTTTTGAGGATGCTCTGCGCGGTGTGAGCCACGCGGGGCCTCCTCATGCATTATGATTGGGAGAGCTTACACGGATTTTTGCGGAGTGATTAATGAGCTTGGTTGAGATAAGCAGGCAATTCGACGACATGACGCTTGCGCTGCTACGCTCGTGCATCGGCCACGAATTCAAAGCGTATTCTGGCTATTGTCTCTTCGACGAGGCGGACCATATCTACAAGACGGCTCGGCTCGAATTCGACGATTTTTCAATCGATTTGGTAAACGAACATGAAGAGCTGGCGCTAGGCCCCGAGTTTATCGAGGAGCAGGTTGCAATCCTTCGAGTGGACGAGGCATCTGGCACGTTATGGACACCTCCGGGCAAGGAGATAACATGCAGCTCGTGCAAACAGTTCGTGAACGACGTACTCGTGGTCGTGGACGAGGCGCTGCTCGCCAGAGGTTCGCGTCGCATAATCGATTTCAAGTGGGTGCAGGCGGTGCTTTTCGAAGACGAATACGGTGACTTGCAGGCATTCGACCGCGATATATGGTCAGACGAATATCTCACGGTGCGGCGTGGGCCGAGCGTCTCTGTAACAACGCGCGATTTTCGTCCCGACTGGATTGCGGAGCCGCCCTACGATTACAAGTACGGCCGAGCAATCATGCGGCTTTCGAGTCTGCAGAGCTACTAGGCGTTCGCATGCTGGGTGGGTGCGTTGCTGGGCAAGGCGCTGAGCCTGGTGAATTGCGAGCCAGAGCGCATCTGACGTGCCGCACATCAGTAAAATGGTATTGGAGAAAGCACTTTGGTGATGTCGGAAAGGTACTCTGTGTCATTTTGCTCATCATGCAGGTCCTTCCGCTTTGCCAATAATTGTCTTGAAGGATAGCTAGAGAAAACTGGGTACATGTAATCGACCGTGGACGGCAAAGGGCCACGACATTGCCCGCGGGATTGCAATCTGATGTAAAATGCTCTGCGCATTATCCGAGACGACCATGGCCCGCGCATGAACGAGTGCTTCCATGCCGATATTTCTTCTGAGCGCCTGTGTTTTGCACAGGGTCTCCATCAGCTGTAAACGCCATGGTTTTCTCAAGCTCCGTATTCTTATTCGCGTTTCTCCCGGTGTTTCTGGCACTGTATTTCATCATGCCCTGGCGAGCCGCGCGCAATGTCTGGCTTCTTATGGCAAGTCTGGTGTTTTACGCGTGGGGCGAACCTGTTTACGTTTTGCTCATGGTGGCGTCTATCATCGTCAACTGGCTTTTTGGTCTTATGCTGGGGAAGACCGATCTTGCCGCAAGACGAAAAGCGCTTCTGGTCGCCGCTATTGTGTTCAACTGTCTGGTGATTGGGTTTTTCAAGTACGAGGGCTTTGTTGCAGAGAACATAAACGCTCTGTTTGGTACCGCGCTTGTTCCCAACCTGGAACTTCCGCTTCCCATCGGTATCTCCTTCTATACACTCCAGGCACTCTCGTATGTTATTGATGTCTACCGGCGCGAGGTTGAACCACAGCGTAATGTGCTGTACCTCGGCATGTACGTCGCCTGTTTCCCCCAGCTTATCGCAGGTCCCATCGTGCGCTACCAGACGATCCAGGATCAGGTCGTCGACAGAAAGGAGACGCTCGAGAACTTCGCCGGTGGTTTCAGGCTGTTCATTGTGGGTCTTGCCAAGAAGGCGCTGCTTGCTAATACCTGCGCGTTGCTTGCGACAGAGATGTTGGACATGGGCGGCCCCGAGATTGGCGCAGTGGGTGCATGGGCGGGCCTTGCCGCATATACGTTCCAGATCTTCTTCGATTTCTCCGGGTATTCCGATATGGCGATTGGCCTTGGCCGCATGATGGGCTTCGAGTACCTTCGCAATTTCAACTACCCCTATATCGCGCGTTCTATAACAGAGTTCTGGCGTCGTTGGCACATCAGCCTTTCGACTTTCTTTCGCGATTACATCTACATTCCACTTGGTGGAAGTCGTTGCTCCAAGGCGCGAAACGCGTTGAACATTGCGATCGTGTGGGCGATCACGGGCCTGTGGCATGGCGCGGCGTGGAACTATATCGGGTGGGGTGTCTACTACGGCGCGCTGCTCATCCTCGAGAAATTCGTCTGGGGCAGGGCGCTGGGTAAGGCCCCTGCAATTGTGGGGCATATCTACACGATTGCCATCTTCGTGTTTGGCTGGTCATTTTTCTGGATTACGGACCCGAGTGCGCTCCTGCAATTCTGGCAGGCGATGATCGGGTGCTTTGGAATGACGGGCTCCTCGACGTTCTGGGCCTTGACCGCATGGGAATACATCCCGGTCTTTGCCATTTGCATCCTTGCATCCACGCCAATATGTCCGTTTGTGAAAGAGCGGTTCTTGGCCTGGGTCGAGAGCCGTCCTCCTGTGATGATTAGCGAGGAGGGTATCGTTAACCCCCGTCGTCTTGATACGCCAGCGCTTGCGACATTTGATGCGGTGCCGGCATCAGAGAAGCGAGCTGCGGTATATCGCGTCGCTTCGTTTGCCTACGATATTGCGCTTGTCGTTTTGCTGCTTACCAGTTGCGCTTCTGTTGTTTCCGGTTCGTTCAATCCGTTTATCTATTTTCAATTCTAGGT
>CACZSV010000022.1 GCA_902783925.1 uncultured Coriobacteriaceae bacterium | reverse complement strand
CTCGATGTTATCGCGGGAGGCAATGCCTGAACGTGCGCTAGAGACGATATCTGTTGGACGGACAATTCATAAGCTTCGAGCCAGGGCATCGAATGAAGAGCGTACGATAGTTTCAGGTGGCGACACCTGAAGCGAAAACAGCTGCCCTGGCTACATAAATTGCTACGCGCGCTAACACGCGTGCCGCCCATACGGTCTTCGTGAACGGCATGCGAGAACGGCTCGCTATAGATACGCAAGACAAAGACGGCCAAATGCAAGACGCTGAGACAAGGCGCTGGCGGGGCATACTCGCCGACGAGCAGACGATGGTAAGGCGCATAGTCGCTGGCATCTTCTGTTTGCTCGTCGTGATGATGGTTGCAGCCCAGCAAGGCTTCTTCCCGTTCGGCGACACGCACGTCATCGCGCTGCTCGTGCCCATTGCACTCACCTCCCTTCTGCTCGGCATGTGGCAAGGGTGCGCCGTCGGTGCGCTGGCGGGCGCAACCGAAATGATCCATTCGGTGCTCCTGCCTTACGACTTCTACGAGATGTACTTTACTTCGCCGGTCAATTCCGTCGTGCTTTTCGCGCTATTCGGTCTTGGCATAGGCGCCCTTTTTGAACGAGCATGCCGCTTGCCCAGGCGGTCAACCGCAACGAATGAGGAAAACCCGTCAAACGGCGTTGCGCGCAAGATGGCGATCATTGGTGCATGTGCTGCAGGTTCGCTATTCACCACGGCGTTTCTTCATGCAGGCATCCAGCTGCTCAACACCTCAATCGGCGTGACGCTCCCCGCCGAAATGGCAATAAGGATGCTCGGCCCCATAAGCGCCGTCGGCCAAGTTGTGCTGGGTTTTCTCATCCTCAGCATCTCCGCGGTCGTCATGGATTTTGCCGCACCGATCCTCAGCTGGACCCAGCGCAAGCGCAGCGTGCGCGTGACATTCCAGATCTGGCTCGCCGTCCTTACGGTTGTATTCTTCTTCGTTGTGAGTGGCGTCATATTTGCGGTGATAACGGTCGTCGACCTTAAGAACACCGACGTGGCGCTTTCAGACCACGTCGAGCTCCTGTCCTCCGAGCTTGTCAAGCGCGACGAGCTCATGAACGCCGTCGACCTCACCGACCCCTCGCCTGAAGATAAGCGTAACTTCGAAAAGCTCATCTATGACAGCATCGACGCCGACCTGTCTGGCTGGCTAGAGGACACCGTAGTCATAGCGAACAACGATAACATCTTCTCTTCGAACGTCGAAGCATTCAAGGGCTTGTCGTTTGCCGATTTGATTGGGCAAGGCCTGGTCAGAGAAACCCTTGACGATGTGCTGGGATCGGGAAAGACTCACCTGTTCTACCAGGGCGCCGGCACCCAAATATCGTACATGCAAGGAGACGAAATCGGCTACGAGTATTTTGACGAGCAAGGTAACCTTCAAACCGGCAGCTACCAGATTGCAGTAATCGTAACCGCCCGCGAGACGTTCCTTCATCGTTGGGTGTTCTTGCTGCTAACAGGCATCCTGTTCTTGGGCCTGCTCAGCGGAATGGTATTGCTGGCGCTAAAGCTTGTTGACATCGTCGTTGTGCGCCCAATCGATGAAACCAACGAAGTACTGGATCGCATCACGGGAGGCGAGCTCGACCAGCGCGTTGCCGACAGCAACTCGACCGAGTTCGCATCGTTATCCAAAGGCATCAACACAACCGTAAGTGCACTCGAGGCTTCAATTGCCGAAGCGAACGCGCGCATCGACCGCGAGCTCGAGACCGCCCGCATCATCCAGGTAAGCTCCCTGCCCTCCACCCAGCCACCCTTCCCTGACATCGACGCATTCGACCTGTATGCCACTATGGACACAGCGCGCGAGGTGGGCGGAGACTTCTACGATTTCTTCGAACTGGGCCACGGGCGCATCGGTTTCGTGGTAGCCGACGTTTCTGGCAAAGGCATACCGGCGGCACTGTTCATGATGTCGGCCAAAACAGCCATACGCGGAGCGATGGAGGCAAACGAGAACCTTGCGGAGGCCATAAGCATAGCCAACCGAAACCTGTGCGAGGGCAACGAGTCCGAAATGTTCGTCACGGCGTTTGCGGGTGTGTTCGAACACGAAACGGGAAAGTTGACCTACGTGAACGCAGGACACAACAAGCCCCTCGTTTTGCATGATGGCTCCTGGTCGTGGCTTAAAGAGCGCTCGGGTCCGTATCTGGGTTCATTCGACTGGATCGAGTACAATGAATTCGAGACCCAGCTGCAGCCAGACGACATGCTGTTCGCCTACACCGACGGCGTGAACGAAGCCTTCAATGCCGACGGTCAACTGTACGGCAACGGCCGACTCGAGGAGTTTCTTGCCACGCACGGCCAGATGCACCCGCGACGCCTGCTCCGAGCCCTGCGCGCCGATCTTGCCGGCTGGTCGCTTGGCGCCGAGCAGTCGGACGACATCACCATGCTCGCACTGAGGTACGGGATTCCGCCCGAACACGGAGCTTCGCTGGCCACGACGGCGAGCCTGGATAACTTCGAGCAAATAAACAGCTTCGTTAAACAGCACCTCGATGAAGCCGGCTGCCCTAGAAAGGCGGCCAACCAGGTGCTTATCGCAGTCGAGGAGCTGGTCGTGAACGTGTGCAGCTACGCGTACCCCGATGCGCCTCCAAGCAAGCCTGGGCCGTTGCGTGTGCACGTTACCCGGCAGACGCAACCAAGCGCCATCATGGTAGAAATTGCCGACTACGGCGTGCCGTTCAACCCACTCGAGAAAGACGATCCCGAGCGCCCCGAAAGCATCGATGAGGCAAATGTCGGCGGCCTCGGGCTGTTCATGACCAAGAATCTGATGGACGACATCGT
>CACZSV010000021.1 GCA_902783925.1 uncultured Coriobacteriaceae bacterium | reverse complement strand
GCGGGCTTCAGCCCGCCCACGAGAGAGCTGACGATGAGCCGACGTAGGGGCGGGCTTCAGCCCGCCCACGAGAGAGCTGACGATGAGTGTGCAGCAAGAAAACAACGAGCGTGTGTTTTACGCCATGTTGCGTTCGCGTTCGGCAAGTATGCCGTTGAGCGTGCGCCATGCGAGCTCGGCGCATTTCACGCGAGCGGGCATACGGCTGATGCTCTGCAGCTCGGCGGCCTCGTCGAGGTCTTCCTCATCTTCCTCGGAAAGCTCGTTTCCCTGAATCATCCCAATGAAGAGCCCGGAGAGGCGCTTTGCTTCGTCGATTGTCTCGCCTTCGAGCAACCCTGCCATCATGTCGGCGGACGCTTGGCTGATCGCACAGCCGTGTCCGGTGAACGATGCCTCCTCGATGGTGTCGGTGGCATCGTCGATCTTCAGGTAGAGTGTCATCTCGTCGCCGCAGCTCGCGTTAATTCCGTCGTGGCTGTGCGTTGCGTCTTGGAGTTCGTATTTGTAATCGGGATGGGCGTTATGATCCATCAAAGCAGCAGAGTAAATGCTGCTGGTTCTGCTATCCGGCATTGAACATCCTCCCCACAAGTTCAAGCGCTTCGATAAGCCTGTCGATATCGTTCGTGTCATTATAGAACGCGATGCTCGCACGGCAGCAGGTGTGCATGCCGAGGAACAAGAGCAGCGGTTGTGCGCAGTGATGTCCTGCGCGAATGGCGACGTTTTCGCCGCTTAAGATGCCCGAAACATCGTGTGGGTGCACGCCTTTAACATTGAAGCTAAAGGCACCACGGCGAAGCGCTGGGTCATCGGGGCCGACGACCTCGATAAAGTCGAGCTTGCCCATCTCGCGCGCGAGGTATTCCATGAGCGCGGCCTCGCGAGCTTCCATGGCTTCGTAGCCAATGCTCTCCACGTAGTCGAGCGCGGCATTCGTCGCAAAGATGCCCGCAGCGTCCTGCGTTCCGGCCTCGAACTTCTCGGGAACGGGTGACCACACGGCATCCTGCTCGGATACCGATTCGATCATCTCGCCGCCGGTCAAAAACGGCGGCATCGCGTCGAGCAACTCGTGTTTGCCCCAGAGCACGCCCACGCCAAAGGGTCCGAAGATTTTGTGCGCGCTGAAGGCGAAGAAGTCGCAGTCGAGTTCGCGGACATCCACGGCAAGGTGCGGGATGGATTGCGCGCCGTCGACCACGAGGTAGCCTCCGTTGGCATGCACGAGCTCGCCCATGCGCTTGATGGGATTGATGACACCGAGCACGTTGGAGACATGGCCCGCTGCCACGATCTTGGTTTTGGGTCCTATCTTGGTCTGCATCTCCTCTTCTGTGATGAGGCCGTTTGTATCGCAATACATGTACACGAGCTTGGCGCCGCGTTCCTTGCAGACCTGCTGCCAGGGAATCATGTTGCTGTGGTGCTCCATGATGGTGATGCAGACCTCATCGCCTTCTTCGAGCACGGTCGGCGCAAAGGCCTTTGCCACGAGGTTGAGCGATTCGCTCGTATTGCGGTTGAAGACGATGTCGCAGGCGGCATCGGGGCCAGCGCCGATGAAGCTCGCGATGTGCTTGCGCGCGTTGTTGATGCCCTCGGTTGCCTGCAGAGAGAGCTCGTAGAGGCCGCGCAAAGGGTTTGCGTTCATGGTCTTGTAGAAGCTGTCGAGCGCGTCGAGCACCTTCTGGGGGCGTTGAGCGGTTGCCGCGCTGTCGAGAAACGCAAGGTCGGGCATGGTATCGAGCAGGGGGAAATCCTTCTTGTAGGGGTTTGCCACGATGTCGATCGAGCTCATAGATATGCCTCCTCGAAGTCTTCGACTATGGTGTTGCCAAGGCGCACAATGGCCTGTTTGGCGTCTTCGTTTGCGGCGTTCAGCCACGCGTCCTCGAGTGTCGCGCTCACGAACATGCCCTCTGCGTCCTCGCGCGAAAGCCCGCGGCTCGCGAGGTAGAAGAGCTGCTCTTCGCGGATGTGCCCGATGGTCGCGCCGTGGTTGCCCGCAACGTCGTCTTCGTTGCACAGGATGGTCGGCACGGTCTTGTTCTTGACCGCCTCGTCTACGAGCAGCACGTTATCGGTTTCCTGTCCCTGGGCACCCTTGCAGCCGCGGATGAGGTCGATGGTGCCGCGTAGCACTTTGGAGCTCTCGCCGGCCAGTACGCCGTTTGCGTAGAGGTTGCACGTGGTCTTACGCCCGTGATGGCGCAGCACGTAGTTAAAGTCGAGCTCCTGTTCGCCGTGGCCCAGGTAATGGGTGGTCACATTGGCGGTCGAGCCCTTGCCGCGCAAGTCGCCGGCAAGCCCCGTGTAAGTGTGGCCCGCGCCGAGCACCGTCTGGAATATCTCGATGGTGGCGCCGTTGCTCAGGAACAGACCCATGTCGTCAAGGTCGGTCCAGGAATCGTCGAGCGTCTGCACGCGACGAACGGTAACGTGTGCGTTTTTGCCCGCGAAAATGCGCAAAGTAGTGCCCGTGATGCCATATCCCGGAACAGGGGAGTCCACGGTAATCGCGAGCTCGAGTGTGGCTCCGTCATCCACGATCACATCGAGCGCGGCGGTGTTCACGCTCGCATCGATGCCACGCACGAGCACCGAGGCGCTGCACGCCTTGCTGGCTGCAACGTTGAGAGAAGTCCTTTCGCCTGCCATTTCTGCAAGCCAGCGGGCTGCTTCTTCTCCCATGCCTTGCTCGTACATGGCGCGTAGGCTCTTGCTCGCCTCCGCCGCATCGACGCCTTTTTGGTATTCAGAAAGCGCGAGTCCACCCAGGCGGTTTGCCTGCTCGTCTTCATAGTTTGCAAGCACGGGCGCGTCGCCGAACTCGGCGTCCCAATCCGCTTGCGCCGCATCGAGTGCTGCGTCGAATGCATCTGCGCCGCCAAGCTCGGCGTCTGTCTCAATCGCGATATCGCGGGCGGGCGCAAGCGCCTCGTCTATCTCGACAGTCGCGTCGTTCATTTTCAGAGAATGCCAGGTCGGAGCTGGCATAGCGCTTACGCGCTCGAGAGTTTTTGTGCCCATTAGCCAATCGCCCCTTCCATCTCGAGCTTGATCAGATTATTCATCTCGACGGCATATTCGAGCGGAAGCTCCTTGCTTACCGGGTCGGCAAAGCCGTTGACGATCATCGTGCGGGCCTCTTCTTCGCTCATGCCGCGGCTCATCAGGTAAAACACCTTGTCGTCGCCAATGCGGCCGATGGTCGCCTCGTGGCCGACGCTCACGCTCTTGCAGCGGATGTCCATAGCGGGGATCGTGTCGCTGCGGCTGCGGTCGTCGAGCATGAGCGAAGCGCAGCTCACCGTCGCGGCGGAATCCTTGGCCTTGGGCGTTGCCACCACGCTGCTGCGGAAGGTCGAGACGCCGCCGTCCTTGCTGATGGACTTGGTCTCGACGCTCGCGCTCGTCTGCGGGGCGTTGAGCACGACCTTGCAGCCGGTATCGAGGTTCTGGCCCGCGCCGGCAAAGGTGATGCCGTTGAAGCTGCTGCGCGCCTTGCGGCCGTTCAAGACCGACATGGGGTACAGGTAGCCCACGTGGCTTCCAAACGAACCGGAAATCCACTCGATGTCGCCGCCTTCGTCGCAAATGGCGCGCTTGGTATTGAGGTTATACATGTTCTTCGACCAGTTCTCGATGGTCGAGTAGCGCAGATGCGCGTTCTTGCCGATGAACAGCTCGACGGCGCCTGCGTGCAGGTTCGCGACGTTGTACTTTGGTGCCGAGCAGCCTTCGATAAAGTGCAGGTCGGCGTCGTCTTCGACGATGATGAGCGTGTGCTCGAACTGACCCGCGCCGCGCGCGTTCAGGCGGAAATAGCTCTGCAGGGGATAGTCGAGCTTGACGCCTTTGGGCACGTAGACGAACGAGCCGCCCGACCATACCGCACCGTGCAGCGCGGCGAACTTGTGGTCTGTGGGTGGGATGAGCGTCATGAAGTGGTCGTGGATGATGCCTTCCCACTTCTCGTCGTGCAGCGCCTCTTCGATGCCGGAATACACGATGCCCATCTGAGCGGCGGAATCCTGCATGGAGTGGTAGACGAGCTCGGAGTCGTACTGGGCGCCTACGCCGGCAAGGTAGCTGCGCTCGGCTTCTGGAATGCCCAGGCGGTCGAAGGTGTCCTTGATGTCTTCGGGGACGTCTTCCCAGCTAGCCTGCTGGTCGGTTTCGGGCTTGACGTAGGTGACTATGTTATCCATGTCGAGGCCGGCGATGGACGGGCCCCAATCGGGGATGGGAAAACCGTTGTAGATGTCGAGCGCCTTGAGGCGTTTTTCGAGCATCCATTCGGGCTCGTCTTTCTTTTCCGAGATCTCGCGTACGATTTCGGGTGTGAGGCCGGCTTCCAGATGCTCCTGCCCGCTTTCGTCCTTGATGAAGTCGTACATGCTGCGGTCGATGTCGTCGACCTGCGAGCGCTTTTTCTTCGTATCTTGTTCCATGATGCTACTCCGCGCTTGCCGCTTGCTCGAATTGCTCAAAGCCGTTGGCGTCGATGTCTGCAATCATGCTCGCGTCGCCTTCTGCAACGACACGACCCTTGACCATGACGTGAACGCGGTCGACGTCGAGGTGCTCGAGGATGCGCGTGTTGTGCGTGATGACGAGCAGAGTGCCGTTACATTGCCGCTGGTAGGCTTCCATGCCGTGGCTCACGACGGAAAGCGCATCGACGTCGAGGCCGGAGTCGGTCTCGTCGAGAATGGCGAGTTTGGGCTGCAGCAGCAGAAGCTGGAGCATCTCGACCTTCTTCTTTTCGCCGCCAGAAAAGCCAACGCCGAGTTCGCGGTCGAGGTAGACGCGGTCCATCTCGAGCTCGTCTGCCAACGCGCGCACGCGCTTGCGGAATTCCTTGCGCTTCATGTCGATGCCTTCGCGCCCAGAGATGATGGCACGCAAAAAGCTCGTGAGCGGCACGCCGGGGATTTCGACCGGTGCCTGGAAGGAGAGGAAGAGGCCAGCGCGGCTGCGCTTGTCGGGCGAGAGCTCGGTGATGTCCTGGCCGTCGAATTCGATGGTGCCGGATGTCATCTCGTAGGTGGGCTCGCCCATGACAACGTGGCCGAGGGTCGATTTACCTGCGCCGTTTGGACCCATGAGGACGTGTACTTCGCCCGCGGGGACTTCGAGATTGACCGTGTCTAGAATCTGCTTGTCGTCCACGCCGGCTGAAAGTCCGCGTATGGACAGTAAAGCTTCGCTCATATGTCTTCCCATCTCTCTTTTATGGTGTGATCAACATTCAGTGTTGTCAGCGCACTTCGACTGGTACCACCTTGCGGCAACGCCCTTGCAGGCCCCGTCGTTCAGCATCTGCCGTTCGGCGATCAGCCATCCAGGAAACGCCACCCGGCCTCGCCTTCCGGCCGCTCCTTGCGACGGCGGCCATCTAGCAACCGCTGCCCTGCAGCGATCCTCGTGGTCCCTTCCTTGCAGCGACTGCCGATAGTCGCCCTCGGACGCTCGACCTCGAGTGCTCGCCGGCAACTGCCTTCCGACCGCTCCTTGCAGGCCACGCCCTTCGGTAACAACCTTCCGGTAACACAGCATGTGAAAACACACCATCAATTCACATGATTGCTAATGTATAGGGCAAAACGAAGATGTCAAGAATAAATCCTAGTATGTTACTAGATTTTTATTTTCGAGTTGGCTTTGTTGCGCTATGGTGTGAGTGCAAGTTTGCATGGACGGTTGCTGCGAGTGTCGAGCTCGGAAAGAGGCGGCTGACGAACCATTCTAGTGCGCACGAAGAGAGACGAACGGAGGCTTATGCTTATTTCATCAAAGGGGCGCTATGCACTCAGGCTCATGGTGCACGTGGCGCAGGCTTCGGATGGAAGCGATGTCGTCTCGATGCGCACGGTTGCCGATGCTGAAGGTCTGTCACTCAAATATTTAGAGCAGCTCGCCGGATCCATGACCAAGGCCGGCTTTCTCAAGGGCGTGCGTGGAGCGGGCGGCGGATACATGCTCGCCGTCGACCCTGACGTGCTGACCGCGGGAGATATCCTGCGAGCGGCAGAGGGCAAATCGGCCATCGCCGTCGCGTGCATGGGGCTTGAGGATGGATGCCCGCGCGAAGATTCCTGCACCACGCTCGACTTTTGGTCGGGTCTTGATGACGCTATCGATAGCTACGTGGATAGTGTGACCCTCGCCCAGCTCGCCAATGACTAACGACTGACAACGGACGGGCGTTGGGCGGCGAATCCTAGCGACAAGCTGCGCGCT